>JAKSBY010000360.1 GCA_022360855.1 Sphingomonadales bacterium
GAGCAGGTCGGCCTTGGTGTAGGGCGCGGCGATCGTCGGATCGAAATTCTCAGGCAGTCCCGGGACCGTGACGTTGCGCCGATTGACCGGATTGGTGGGCAAGCCGCTCTGATGCGAAAGCAAAAGCCGCAGAGTGACGGGAGATGAGCGGGCCGTCTCGTGAAAGACCAGATCGGGCGCGTAGCGGGTGATTGGCGCGTCAAGATCGACCACGCCCTCGACGGTAAGTTTCGCCGCCAGGGCGCCGACAAAGGTCTTGGTTATCGACGCGATCTGATAGACCGTGTCCGTCGTCGCAGGCTCACCGGTCCGGACATCCTTTACGCCATACGCCTTGCTTAAGACGCGCCTGTCGCCGGAAATCACCACAAGGCTGATGGAGGGAACCTTGTATTCCAGGCGCTTCTCCTCGACGCGCTCGTCGATCCACGCTTCAAGATCCTGCGTCCAGACGAGCGAAGCCTCTGTCTTGGCGCAAGAGACTTGCGCCATGGCGGCAATGCCCGCAAACGCGAGAATCACGCGCTGTCTGGCCGGCTTCAGCATTCGGCAACCTGACGGATACGATCGATCATTGTCTCACCGGGTTACCATCCGTTGATGCGCTCCCATCGCGCCGTCACCTCGCCGTCTCCGACGACGTGATAACAGTCATACTGAGCCGCGGTGGCGCAGGCGTGATTGGGCAGCACGCGCCATTTCGAACCGACCGGAAACCGGGTTACATCCAGCGCCTGGCCGCCCGCCCGCGCTTGAATGATCCCGTGCTCCTGGTTTGCGCCGCCCAGGATGACGTCGCCAAGGGGCGCGCCGTCGAGCGTGCAGATAACGCCATATCCCTGGTCGATGGATTGACTGGCCGTGCCGCGATCGCGCGACAACGCCATCCACCCGGCATCGACGATCACCCATCCCCTCTCAGCCTGATGGCCGATAACGGTGGTGAGCACGGATATCGCGATATCGTCGATTTCGGCCACGCCGAGGCCAGCCTGAAACAGATCGAAGAAGGTATAGACGCCCGGCCGAACCTCCGTGACGCCGGTCAGGTCGTCAACCACGGCCGCCGTGGGCGTGGAACCGATCGAAACAATCGGGCAGTCCAGGCCGGCGGCGCGGATGCGCTCGGCCGCTTCCACGGAAAGCGCGCATTCGTTTCTTGCGTGGCCTTTCACCTCGTCGATGGAGCGACTGTCGTAAGATCCGCCGGCATGCGTCATAACGCCTGCCAATTCGAGATGCTCGGCTTCCGCGATCGCGCGCGCGACGTCCAGCAACGTGTCGCTTTTCGGGCAGACGCCGGACCGGTGGCCGTCCACATCCAATTCGATGAGCACGGGCAGAGTAATAGATTGCGCCTGCGCCCCTTGCGCCAGCAACGCGACCATCGCCGCATTGTCGGTGATCACCTTGAGGTCGCAGCCGGCATGGATCAACTGGGCAGCGTCCGCCACCTTCGACGGCGTCATGCCGACGGCATAGAGCACGTCCTTCTGGCCGCTATCAAAAAAGTACCGGGCCTCGCGGAGCGTGGAAACCGTAACCCCGCCGTTCCCGGAGAGCGCCTGAACATCCCTCAGCACGTCCCGCGACTTGTGGGTCTTCGTATGCGGGCGAAGCGTGCAGCCGAGCGATGAAATGCGCTCTGCCATGCGCGACAGGTTCGACTGCATGCGGCCACGATCAAGAAGCAGACTCGGCGTCTGCAACTCGGCCAGCTCAGTGCGTATGAAATCGGTCATGGTTAGTCCAATATGACAATCCGCCCGGCGTCGTTTGCGGCTTTGACGGCCAATCGCGCCGCCGCCAGGTCTTGCAACGCGATGCCCGTGCTGTCGAAGACGGTCACTTCGTCCCGGCTCGTGCGCCCCTGGACACGGCCGTCGATAACCAGGCCCAGCGGCGTGATGTCATCCTCGCCGATCATGCCCGCCGCGAAGGCATGTTGGCACTCGCCCAAGCTCACCGCCTGTCGCGCGACATCGCCGAAGACGCGGGCGCGGCGCAGGAGCTCCGGTTCGACCTCCTGCTTGCCGATGGTGTCGGCACCCATGCAGGCGAGATGCGTTCCGTCTCTTATCCAACGGTCTTCAAGGATCGCCTGTCGAGACGGCGTGATGGTGATGATCACGTCTGCTTGGGCGGCCAGGCTTTGCGGGACGGTGATGTCAGCCGCGAGGCCGCGTTCTTTCGCCGCCTCGGCCAACCCGGCCGCGTTCTCCTCATTCGGATCAGAGATGAGGACGCTGCTGAAGGGCCGCTCTTTGAGGGCGGCGTCCAGTTGGAAAACCGCCTGGCCACCGGCGCCGACGATACCGAGCGTGGTTGCCTCCCCGCGCGCGAGATGACGTATCGAGAGCGCACTCGCGGCCGCGGTGCGCAACGCGGTCAGATAGGTCGCCCGCACCAGCGCGGAGGGCGCGCCACTGCTTTCATCGAAAAGCACGACGGTCGACTGATGATTGGCCATCCCCTTGGCGACATTGCCGGGCCAAAGACCGCCCGCCTTCACACCCAAAGCCGGCGCCGACCGGTCAAAGCCGGACTTGAAGCCGAATGTTGCGTCGGCATAATCAAGCGTCTCGCGGACGATTGGGAAGCAGACAGCGTTGTCGGACGCCAGCGCGACGAACGCGTCCGACACCGAATTCGTCACGTCGTCCTGATGGACGAGGTCGCGCACTATTTTTTCCGAAACGTAATACATGCATCCCGCCGACTTAATGATGGCCCGTTCAGGAGCGATCCGTTTCCGCAAGCTCATCGAGCCAGTGATTCAGGTGCTTCAGAGACTCCGACAGCGAAGCCTGCTCGGGCAGTGAAAAACACGCCACGGCCTCGCTTGCTTCCACGAACCGCGCCTCGGCCGCCCGGTCGACCAAGTCCCGCCCTTTTGCTGTGAGAATCGCCGTGCGCACACGCCCGTCACGCCGATTCTGACCGCGCTCTATGAAACCGCGTGCGGTCAGCCGATCGAGCAGCGCGGTCATGGCGCCGGAAGTAATCAACACGGACCGCATCAAATCCGTCGGCGCCAGTTCATACGGCTCGCCCGACCGCCGCAAGGTCGCAAGCACGTCAAAATCGGAATAGTTCAGGTTAAACTCGCTCAACGCGGCGCCGACCCTTTGATGCAGCTTGTGGCTGATCATGATGATGCGGCCAACGACCGCCATGGCATCCACATCGAGGTCGGGCCGTTCGACCGGCCATTCTGCAAGAAGCGCATCGACGACATCCGACGCCGCGCCTCCGCTTACTGCCGCAATCCCCATCATTTTCACTCCCGTCGAACCCGCTGGCGCAGTATTCATAGTGTGATTTCTCTTGATATAAAGATTTTTACCTTTATATCAAGATTTTTGTGGTTTGTTCAATAGGGTGTGAATCGGGTGCAAGAGTTGGCAAAATCCATGGGTGCGCCGCAGCAATTGCGCCAGGACGCCAAGCGCACCAACAGCGGCAAACGCCGTGTTCCTGCGCTTTCTCCTCTCCTCTTGCTGTTCCTGCCAAGCTCCCAACGCGTGGCCCTGGCGCTCATTGCCTGCTGCTGTCACAGCGCCGTTCACGCCAAGGGGTCATGGACCGCGGGGGTCGCCTATACCGGTGAGGTCTGGAGCGTCGTCAGCGGCGGGCTCGGCGACGATATGCGCAGCCTGGCCAACCTGGACCTGACATTCGAGGCCGACCTGGAAGACGCGATCGGGTGGACCGGTGCAACGGTCTTCGCCTACGGTCTCTACAACAACGACAGCTCGATCTCCGAACTGGCCGGCGATGTGCAGACCGTCAGCAACATCGAAACCGGCGTCGAGACATTTCGCCTGTACGAGGCCTGGCTCGAACAACGGGTCGGCGAAAAGGCGTCCATCAAGATCGGCCTCTATGATTTGAACTCCGAATTCGACGCCCTCGAAACGGCCGGCCTGTTCATCAATTCGGCCCACGGCATCGGCTCCGATATCGGCCTGACCGGCGAAAACGGGCCGTCCATATTCCCGGTGACGTCGCTGGGCGCCCGGCTCGAATACGGGTTCGCCTCGGACTGGGCCGTGCGC
>JAKSBY010000193.1 GCA_022360855.1 Sphingomonadales bacterium
CCAATTCGAGGCGCGTGACCTGGCCATCGAAGCCTACGGCCTGAGCCCGTCCGATTTCAGGGAGCGCTTCGATGATCTGGTCGGCCAGATCGATTCGCAATTGCTGAGTGCGATCGAGGCGCTCGGCGAACTCGTCGAAGCTGGTAACGAGCCTCAGATCCGGGTCGCCACCCGCTCGGCGCTCGATTCTCTGCACAAGATTACCGGCTCGCTGAATGCGGTCATCCATGGCGAGCAAACCACCTTGCCGCAGGACGCCATCGACGAACTTATGGAAGACGCCGACGGCGGTCTGTCGCAGGACGATATCGACAGTCTTTTTGACTAGGCCAGACCTGCAAAGCGCGCATCCGAGTAGTTCGTTGTTTGCGCTTACGAGTTTACAGCCTAATCAATTCGATTAGGGCAAACGAAACGAAATACTCACCCACCACCGGCAACCGCATCAAGGATCGACCAATGAACTGCCGGGCGGGTGAGCCACCGAAGCTGTGCAGCTCCAAGCGCCCGATTTCGAACTTGGCATCGAGCGCCAGACGGCGGAAGGTAGGAATATCCAGCTTGTTGATGTAGCCCTGTTCGTGGAAAGACGACCACGCCTTCCACTTGTTGGGTTTCTTTCGTCCGTTTTGGTCCAAGTCCCAATGCCGGGGGACAAATTCCGGTAAATCGTAGATCGCTTCCGCGGTGCGTAACATCGCCCGTTCACCGAATATGACGTGAGCCCAGGGAATAGGGATCAGGGCCTCCATATGCGGGCCCCACGGCCCTTTATAAGGAAACCACTCGATCAGACATCGACCGCCGGGGCGGAGGACACGGTGCCATTCCTGAAGGATTGGCAGGGGCGACATCACGTGTTCGAGACAGTCGAATGCGAGCAAAGTATCGAAGGACTGGTCGGGAAAAGGGAGACCGTCCGTAGAGCCAAGTACAAAATCGACCTGAACTTCGTTCGGAATTGCCGCATCTGCGAGAGATGATTTGGCGCGCTCGATGGCAGAGACATCGATGTCGACACCTGCAATCCGTCGTGGTTGTTTTTCTCTGGCAAGATGAATCGACAAAGGGCCGTCTCCGCAGCCAAAATCCAGCACCTCCCTTCCGATAATGTTCGAGTCATCGAACGCAGCCCAGCTCTTCGACAGGGAAGAATGGCGCCAGTCTCCGTAAGCGTCATAATCGACCGTGCGTTCCTGAGGTGGCCGCATCAACCTGCGGCTCAGCTCAAAACACAGGCGAGTTCGTATATCCAACAACGCTCAATGCTCTCCATAATCCGGATTTTTGTTTGAACGGGGCCCCTGCCCCTTCCTAGGAGGCTTAAATCACATCACCGGGGAATTGGGAATCCCCTTTAATGGTAACACGATCTGATCGAAGACGGACCGATTACGCCGCTGGCGGATCGGTCCGGCGGCGGCGGTTCGGTGTCGCGTTTTCAACGGTGGGATCGCGGCGGTCGTGGCGGAATTTATCGGTGTCGAGAAGCGTGTAGACCGAGATCATCTTGCTTTCCGGAATCTCGCCAACGCGCTCGATGATCACATGAGGAATGTCGCAGGCTTTCGCCGAGCAGATTCGATCGACCACCCAGATGCCGCCAAGAGGGCCGAGCTGATAGAAGCGGTCGCCAACCTCGACCGGACGTGCCGCCCCTAACGGCACGTCACCAGACGCGCCGAGCAGGCGGCGCCAGAAACCGGGTTTTGCTTCAACTCTATCCATCGCAGCTATCGGAGCCGGTTCGGCGTTATCAAAAAATCGCCGAATTCCACGTCAACAATGCTCGCCGGCGCGTTAAGAAATGTTTAAATGATGGCG
>JAKSBY010000375.1 GCA_022360855.1 Sphingomonadales bacterium
CCCACCCGAAACCGGCCTCGCCGTCGGCGCGTTGCCGGCCAGGGCACTCGAAGCGAGTCTCGCGCTCGCCGCGGCGGCGCAGACCATCACCACGCAGGGGGCGCAGTATCGCGTCACCAATATCGCAGCGCTGATCCCCGAACTGGAAGCCGGCCTGGAGGCGGAGCGCGATGACGGCGCGTGGGAGATTGGCCCAGTCTTCGCGCTGCCGGTGCCACTGTTCGATCAGGGCCAGGCCCGGCGCGCCATCGCCCGATATGAAATCGAGAGGGCGCAAAAGCTCTATCTGGCCGTTGCCGACCGGGTCCGGGCCCGGTCCGGCGTTCTTGAGGCCCGGATCGCCGAGGCGCGCGGCAGGGCCATCCGCTACCGCAGCGAAATCCTGCCGCTCACCGCGCGCATCCTCGACCGGACTCAGCGCCAGTTCAACGCCATGCAGCTCGGCGTCTTCGAGCTTCTGACGGCGAAGCGACGCCAGATTGCCGCGGCCACGGGCTACGTGGAGGCCCTTGACGACTACTGGGCGGCGCGCATCGATGTGGAAGCGCTGCTCAAGGGCCATCTGCCCGCCGGCGGGGTGGATGCCGCCCGCCCGGTTCTGCCTGCTTCCGGAACCGATGCCATGGGAGACCATTGATGTTGAGCCGACGCGAAGCCCTGCTGTATTCCGGCGGCGCCATGCTCGGCGCCTCGCTCGCCGGGGCGCCGGCCCGGACCGCGCCCGCGCAGCCGCCGGGCGACACCCGCTACCGGCCGGTGGTGACCCCGAACGGCGCGACACTGCCTTATCGGCTGGTCGACGGGGTGAAGGTGTATCATCTCATCGCCGAAGAGGTGGAGCACGAATTCGCCTCGGGCCTCAAGGCTTGCTGCTGGGGCTATAACGGCCGCGTACATGGCCCGACCATCGAGGCGGTGGAGGGCGACCGCGTCCGCGTCTATGTCACCAACCGTCTTGCGGCGCCGACCACGGTCCACTGGCACGGTGTCGTTCTGCCCAATGGCATGGACGGGGTCGGCGGGCTCAATCAGGCCGCGATCCAGCCGGGCGAGACCTTCAGATACGAATGGACGTTCCGCCAGAACGGCACGTTCATGTATCACTCGCATCACGACGAGATGACGCAGATGGCCATGGGGCTGATGGGCCTCATCGTGGTCCATCCCCGGCGGCCGACGGGGCGGCGGCCGGATCGCGACTTCGCCTTCATGCTGAGCCAATGGTCGATCCGGCCCGGGACCTCCCGTCCCAACCCCAACGAGATGTCCGATTTCAACGTTCTCACCTTCAATGGCCGCTGCTTTCCCGGGACCGAACCCATGGTGGTCAAAACCGGGGAGCGGGTGAGGATCCGGCTCGGCAATCTCTCGGCCATGGACCATCACCCGATTCATCTGCACGGCCATGTTTTCAAGACCACGGAGACCGACGGCGGCGCGATCCCGGAGACCGCGCAATGGCCGGAAACCACGGTCCTGGTGCCGACCGGCGCTACGCGGACCATCGAATTCACCGCCGATAATCCGGGCGACTGGGCGTTTCACTGCCACATGACTCATCACGTGATGAACCAGATGGGCCATGACGCCCCCAACATGATCGGCGTCGATCCCGGCCCGCTCAACAAGCATATGGCCAGCCTCCTGCCCCGATACATGACCATGGGCGCGGAGGGCATGGGCGAGATGGGGCGGCATCTGGAGATGGGCCACATGGCCATTCCGGAAAACAGCATCCCCATGGTCGGCGCCGATGGCCCCTACGACTACATCACCATGGGCGGCATGTTCACGATTCTGAAAGTGCGCGACGCGCTGACCGGCGACGAAGACCCCGGGTGGTACGAACTGCCGGAGGGCACGCAGGCCCGGCGGGCCGGCGCGCATGATCTGCAACGCGATGGGATAGACGCATCATGACCGACACCGAACAAACGCTGGGCGAGGGCGCCGCCTGCCACACGGCCCACGACACCTCGCTCGTCACCTCGGCGCAGGCCACCGTGCATTGCCTGATCGGCTGCGTGATCGGCGAGGTGGCCGGGCTCATGATCGGCGTCGGCTTCGGCCTTGGCGTGTGGGTCACAATTGGCTTGGCCGTGTTCCTCGCCTATGTCTCCGGCTTTACCCTGGCGCTGATCCCGATCATGCGGCGGGAATCGCTGTCGCTGACGGCCGCGATGAAGGTGGTGTGGCTCGGCGAGGCGGTCTCGATCGCGGTCATGGAGCTGGCCATGAACGGCGTCGGCTACTGGATGGGCGGGATGCATGCCAAGTCGCTTGCCGATCCGGTGTTCTGGATCGCCATGGCCGCGGCCATTCCGGCAGGCTATCTGGCCGCTTGGCCGGTCAACCACTGGCTCCTGAAGCGGCAATTGAAGCGCTGCCATTGATTCCTTGCGCCGGCCACCTCATTTAGGCTAGAAGCGCGGCGCCAATGCGCCCGTGAAGTGAGCCTGAGATGCAAGAGATTATCCTGATCATTCAGACCGTGATCGCCATCGCGCTCGTTGCGACCATTCTGTTGCAACGCTCCGAGGGGGGCGCGCTCGGCATCGGCGGTGGCCCAGGCGGGCTGATGTCGGCCCGCGGCGCCGGCAATCTACTGACCCGCGCGACCACCGTGCTTGCGGTCCTGTTCATCGGGCTTTCGATGGGGCTGACCATCCTGGCGCGCCAGCAGTCGGCGCCGACGTCGATCCTCGACGCGCCGTCGTCGGAGGCCCCGATCACCGCACCCGCCGACGAGGCCGAGAGATATGCGCCGGGCGTCCCTGCCGATCTTGAGGAAGACGATACGAGCGACGATGCGCAGGTGCCGGAATAGGCCGGCGCGCCGATCCACCCAATAAATTTCCAAACCGCCGCCTCTTAGCTGTTTCGCGCGCCCGCGAATCGGCTATAGTGACCGTCCATGACGCGGTATATTTTCATCACCGGCGGCGTGGTCTCCTCCCTCGGAAAAGGTCTCCTCTCGGCGTCTCTCGGCGCGCTTCTGCAGGCTCGGGGCCATTCGGTGCGCCTACGCAAGCTGGATCCGTATCTCAACGTGGATCCGGGGACCATGAGCCCGTATCAGCATGGCGAGGTCTATGTCACCGACGACGGCGCCGAGACCGACCTGGACCTCGGCCATTACGAGCGTTTTACAGGCGTGCCGTCGCGCCAGACCGACAATGTGACCTCCGGGCGCATCTACCAGACCATCCTGGAGCGGGAGCGCCGCGGCGATTATCTCGGCGGCACCGTGCAGGTGATCCCGCATGTGACCAACGCCATCAAGGAGTTCGCCACCGCCCAAGCCGACGGTGTCGATTTCATGCTCTGCGAGATCGGCGGCACGGTGGGCGATATCGAGAGCCTGCCGTTCATGGAGGCGATCCGCCAGCTCAAGAACGACCTGCCGCGGGGCCACGCCATCTTCATCCACCTGACCCTGGTGCCCTACATCGCCGCCGCCGGCGAGCTCAAGACCAAGCCGACCCAGCATTCGGTGAAGGAGCTGCGCTCCATCGGCATCCAGCCCGACGTGCTGGTCTGCCGTACCGAGCATGCCATCCCCGAGGGCGAGCGCAGGAAGATCGCGCTCTTTTGCAACGTGCGCGATTCGGCGGTGATCGAGGCCCGCGACGTCACCTCCATCTACGAGGTGCCCATCGCCTATCACAAGGCGGGGCTGGATACCGAAGTGCTCGACGCCTTCGGGCTGGAGAGCAGCGGCGAGGAGCCCGATCTCTCCCGCTGGACCGATATCATGGCGGCGATCACCGAGCCCGAGGGCGAAGTGAAGATCGCCGTGGTCGGCAAATATACCGGCCTCAGGGATGCCTATAAGTCGCTCTCCGAGGCGCTCGCCCATGGCGGCATCGCCAACCGGGTCAAGGTCGAGGTCAACTGGATCGAATCGGAGGTTTTCGAGGCCGAGAACAGCGTCCATCATCTGGAAGGCGTCAACGGTATCCTGGTGCCCGGCGGCTTCGGCGAGCGCGGCTCCGAGGGCAAGATCGAGGCCGCCCGTTTCGCCCGCGAGCGTGGCGTGCCCTATTTCGGCATCTGCTTCGGCATGCAGATGGCGGTGATCGAGGCGGCGCGCAACATGGCCGGCTTGGGCGGCGCGGGCTCGTCGGAATTCAACGGCTGTGCCGATCCCATCGTCGGCCTCTTGACCGAATGGGAGACCGACGCCGGCACCGAGACCCGGGAGGAGGGCGGCGACCTCGGCGGCACCATGCGCCTGGGCGCCTATCCGGCGCTGTTGGCCGAGGGCAGTCAGGTCGCCGGCATCTACCACGCGACCGAGATCTCCGAGCGCCACCGGCACCGCTACGAGGTCAACGTGCACTACCGCGACCGCCTGGAGGGCGCGGGGCTCAAATTCTCCGGCATGTCGCCCGACGGCCGCCTGCCGGAGATCGTCGAGAACCCGGCGCATCCCTGGTTCATCGGCGTCCAGTTCCACCCGGAGCTCAAGTCCAAACCCTTCGACCCGCACCCCCTCTTCGCCAGCTTCATCGAAGCGGCGGTCAAACAGTCGCGGCTGGTTTAGGGGCCCGGCGCCCGTAGCCCATGCGGCCGATCCTTAGGCTTCCGCAAGACGACGGCGCTAATGGCTGGGCGGCGTTGTTGCCGCCGCGTGTGCCGCGGCCGGCGCTGGCGGGGGATGTGACGGCGGGCTGGGCCGTGCTCGGCGCCGGCTTTACCGGACTTGCCGCCGCGCGGCGGCTGGCGGAGCTCCGGCCTGACGATTCGATTGTCGTGGTCGATGCGCTCGAGGTGGGCGCCGGCGCCTCGGGGCGCAATTCCGGCTTTGCCATCGACCATGCCCATGCCTTGAGCTCCGGCGACGCGGCCCTCGAGACAGTCAGGGCGCAGAAGCGGCTGTTCCTGGCCGCTATCGAGCATTTGGGCGAGATGGTGGAGCGGCACGGCATCCGGTGCGACTGGCGGCGTGACGGCAAATACCATGTCGCCGCCTCGGCGCGCGGCGCGGAATCGGTCCTGCGGCCCCTGCGGGCCGAGCTGGAAGCGCTGGGGGAGGAGCACCGCTGGCTCGATGCGGATGCGCTGGCCGGCGAGATCGGCATGCGGCGCTACGCCGCCGGCATCTATACGCCGGGCACGGTGCTTCTGAACCCGGCCGCGCTTGTCCGCGGCCTTGCCGATGCGCTGCCCGAGGCGGTGCGGCTCTATGAAAACACGCCGGTCACCGGGCTCGACCTCGGCAGTCCGGCCGTCCTGCAGACGCCGGCGGGGCGCGTGAGTGCGCCGCGGCTGATCCTGGCCACCGACGCCTTCACGCCGGCGCTCGGCTTCTACCCACGGCAGGTGTTGCCCTTTGTTGCCTATGCCAGCCTGACCCGGCCCCTGAGCGCGGACGAGCAGGCGGCGCTCGGCGGCCGGAAAAGCTGGGGCATCACGCCGGCCAACGGCTTTGTCGCCGCCACCATCCGGCGCACCCCCGATCAGCGCATCCTGTTTCGCGAGACGCTCGCCTTCCGTCCCCGGCTCAGGCATGGCGCGGGCCTTCTGGACAGCATCCGCGCGCGCCATCAGGCTCGCTTTCGCGACTACTTCCCGATGCTGGCCGGCGTCGCGCTGGAACATACGTGGGGCGGCTATCTCGGCCTGACCCGTAATCAGGACTCGGGCTTCGGCTGCGTCAAAGACAATGTATGGGCGGCGGTCGGCCATCAGGGCGTCGGCATCACCCGCGGCACCATCGCCGGGCGGCTGATCGCCGAACTGGCGGCGGGCGCGGACACTCCGCTGATCGCGGATTTCCGGCGCATCGCCCGGCCGGCCAACAACCCGCCGCGCCCGCTGCTCGATATCGGCATCCGCGTGCGCAGCGCTTGGGAAGCCTGGAAGAACCGCCACGAAGCATAACCTGAGGAGACTTTTGAATGACCCGAGAAATCATCGGAGACCCGATCATATTCGCCGACGGCACCCGGGTGCCGATCTCGCAGGCCGTCAGAGCGAACGGCTTTCTTTTCGTCGCCGGCCAGCTCGGCGTGGACGCGGATTTCGCGCTCACCGCCGACGACATCGCCGGCCAGACCGCGCAGGCCCTGGAAAACCTCAAGGCCCGGCTGGCCGAGGGCGGCAGCACCCCCGAGCACGTCGTCAAAGTCACCGCCTGGATCACCGATCCCGCCGACTTCAAGGAATTCAACCGCGTCTACGCCACCGTCTTCGGCGCCGCCCCACCAGCCCGCTCCACCGTCGTCTCCGGCCTCCTGATCCCCGGCGCGAAAGTGGAGATCGAGGCGATTGCGGTGGTGCCGTAGGGGCGCCTTGCGCCATAGGCTAATCTTGAACTAACAATCAAATCGGACCGGTCAAACGGGGCAGGTCGGTCGGCGATGCATGCCGCAGCCCGGAGGAAAGAGAAAGTATGCGTATAAAAACGTCATTGATGGCAGTGTTCTGCGCGTTTTGTTCTTGCTTGGCAATAGCTTCGCCCGCAGTCGCCGGGGGCATTACGCTTGGTTCCAAATCGGCGCCGCTGAGAGCTATCGAATACATAAGATACGGTTGCAAAGACTGTGCGGAATATCGCCTGGAAAATATTGAACGGATGCAGGAGCTTGTTGAGGAAGGAAGCGTTCATTTAACAATTCGGGCTGTTCCAGGAATAAAACAGGAAGTCAGGCCCGTTGCGCTGGGTCTATGTGTTTCTGCGGATCATGGAATCGATGCGTATTGGGCCGTGGAAAAACAGTTCTTCGAACGCAATCGGGAATGGCGTAGCAGCGACGATTTCGAAGCGACACGTGCCATGCTCAATATAGCGCAATCGGTCGGGTATTCTGAGGCGGAATATGAGGACTGTCTTCGGCGCGATGAGGTCGCCGAGGAGATTAAGCAAACTGGCGCTTCGTTGCGCGAGAACAATGTGCGGGTATTTCC
>JAKSBY010000559.1 GCA_022360855.1 Sphingomonadales bacterium
ACCTCCACCGCCATGCCGCCGAGCTGCGCTTCGCCCATGCTGTCCAGGTCGATGTCGGGCGCCTCGGCGATCCGGTAGCTCGTCAGCCGCCCGGTCTCGGCGTAGATCGCGTCGGTCACTGCCTCCGGCGCCGGGCCGCCATTGCCGATATTGTATTTGATGCCGAAGTCGCCCTTCGGCCCGCCGGGATTGTGGCTCGCCGAGAGGATGAGCCCGCCGAAGGCGCCGCGCTTCCTGATGACGCAGGACGCGGCGGGCGTGGACAGCAGGCCGCCCTGCCCCACGACCGCCTTGCCGACACCGTTGGCCGCCGCCATCTTCAGGATCGTCTGGATCGCTTCCGCATTGTGGAACCGGCCGTCGCCGCCGATGACCAGGGTCGCGTCGGCAAGCCCTTCCAGGGCGTTGAAAGCGGCCTGGACGAAATTCTCCAGATAGTGCGGCTGTTGAAAGACCGTGACCTTTTTGCGCAAGCCCGAGGTGCCGGGCTTCTGGCCCTCGAAGGGCGTGGTTTCAACGGTTCGGATCGTCATGGTTTCCCCACCTGTTTCCGGCCGGCATCGAGCGCCCGCGCGAAGGGCTCCAATGCCGCGCTTTGGGCGATCTCGTCAATGGTCAGCGGCATACGCCGACGCCAATTGGGGTGCTCGGTCGTGGTGCCCGGCAGGTTGGGCTGCTCGATCAGCCCGAGGATATCCTCGAGCTGGATGGCCACCAGGTCCGAGCGCGCCCGCGCGACCAGCGCGTGGATCGCCACCGCAAGCTCGCGGCTCAGCTCGTTCGGCGTGAGGCCGTTGGGCAGCAGGCCCTCGCGCTTCAGGAGCTCCATAATCGCCTGGCGGCTGCGGGCCCGCTCGGCGCGGTCCTGAGCGATACGTTCGGGTTCGGCGGCGATGCCGAGCTCGACGCGCCAGTCAATATCGCGCCCGGCCCAGTAGCCGGCCAGGGTCGGCAGGTCATGGCTGGTGACGCTGGCCAGCGCGCTTTGGGTGTAATCCTCGGGCGGCTTGAATCCCCCTTTGCCGTCCCACTCGAAATAGAAGATGCGGGTGCCGTAGATCGAGCGCGCCGCCATGCGGTCGCGGAAGCCTTCCGGCACCGTGCCGAGATCCTCGCCGATGACCAGGGTCCGGCTGCGCCGCGATTCCAGGGCCAGGATGGCGCGCAGGATATCGCCGGGGAAGCCGACATAGGCGGCCGGCGCGCCCGACAGCGGGTGCCAGAACTGCCGCTCAAGTCCCAGAACGTGATCGA
>JAKSBY010000298.1 GCA_022360855.1 Sphingomonadales bacterium
CAAGGAGGCGCTGGCCGACAAATATGGCGCGCCCTACAGCGTCTGCAGAGACGCCGCCGAGGGGCCGGGCGGCGAGAGCGCGGCCACGCTCGCCACGGTCGTCATGGACGTCACCGCGCGGGAGATGTCTGTCGCGGCGAAGCCCTACAAGGGGGCCGAATACGAAACCTACGCCTTCTCGGGCGAGCGGCTGGTCAAACAGGTGGCATGATGACGGCAATGAAAAAATGGATTGGCATCGCGGCGATCGCCTCACTGCTCGGCGGCTGTTCCATCGCCGACGGGCCGCAATCCCCGAATGGCGAAAACGAGATCCGCGTGGCCATCGGATCGGACATCCGCGGCACCAACCCCGGCATATCGCGGGACACCTTCACCGACGATGTGATGCTGCACATGGTCGAGGGGCTGCTGACGTACCGGGCGGACCTCTCACCGGCGCCGCTCCTGGCCGACTCGGTCTCGGTCTCCGAGGACGGAAGGCGCTATGTGTTCCGGCTGCGCGACGATGTCGTCTTTCACAACGGCGCCCCGCTCGACGCGGCCACGGTCAAGTGGAGTTGGGAACGCATGCTCGATCCGGCGACCAACTGGCTGTGCCGACGGTGGTATGACGGCAGCCGGGGTCTGAACCTGGAATCGATCGACGTGGTGGACCCGCTGACCGTCGCCTTCAACCTGTCCGCACCCGACGTCACCTTCCTCGACCGCGTCGCCAACATCCAGTGCATGGCGGCCATCATTCACCCGGACTCGGTCGATGATGAGGGCAACTGGGTCGCGCCGGTTGGGACGGGCCCTTACAAGCTGGCCGAATGGCGGCGCGGCGAATACATCCTGCTGGCCCGGCATGACGACTATGTGCCGCTTGCGACGCCGAGGGACGGGCTGGCCGGTGCGCGGGTTCCTAACGCCGACAGAATCCGCTGGATGATCATTCCCGACCCGGCCTCGACGAAAGCGGCCCTGCAATCGGACCAGGTGGACCTGGCCTATCGGCTGCAGGCCGCCGACCTGGCGGAAATCGAGAGCATCGAAAAAATCGACGTTCACACTGGCGAAAGTCTCGACTGGAACGTGCTCTTGATTCAGACCGAGAACGAGACGCTCGCCGATGTGTCTCTGCGCAGGGCAATCGCCCATGCGATCGACGTATCGGTACTGGCGGAGGTCGTCTCGTCGGGAATCTCCACGCCCAATCCTTCAACGGTCGCGCGGGCGCTGGGCTACCACACGCCCTGCCATGACATGGGCCACGCCCATGACCCGGCCCTGGCGCGCACGCTTCTGGAGCGCTCGTCCTATGACGGCGAGCCACTCGTGCTGCAAACCAACCGGCGCTTCTCCAACATGTATGACAATGCCGTGCTGATCCAGGGCATGCTGGCGGAGATCGGCATCAACGCGCGGCTCGAGGTGCTGGAATGGACCACCCAGCTCAACAACTACATGGACGGCGATTTTCAGATCATGACGTTCGGCTATTCCGGGCGCACCGATCCGACATTTTCCTACGAGGCGGTGCTGGGCTCCAAGCAGGCCAACCCGGCCATGCAATGGGACAGCCCTAGGGCCCTGGACATTCTGCAGCGCACGACCACGGAGCGTGACCGACAGGCCCGGGCGGCGCTGTTCTGCGAGATCCATGCCATGATGCTCGAAGACGTGCCGATGCTGAACCTGTTCAATCACTATGTGATTGCGGCATCTTCGGACCGCATCGCAAACTACCGGATAACGTCCTTGCAAAAGCCGCGGCTTTGGGGGGTCGAAGTGATACCAGCGCAAGACGTGATCGCGGCACAATAACGGGCGGGCGAAGCGGGGCCGCCGCGCTGGAGGCGACTGGTGTATCGATACGCTGCGAAACGAATCCTGCTGACGATACCGACCCTGGCCATCGCCAGCGGGCTTGTGTTCTTTTTCGTCCGCCTGCTACCAGGCGATCCGGCACTTCTGGTCGTCGGCGATATCCAGGACGAGCAGGTGCTGCAGGAGGTGCGCCGGTCCCTCGGCCTCGACCGGCCCATATTCATCCAGTATCTCATCTGGATAAAAAACATTCTCAGCCTCGACTTCGGCGTGTCGATTTCCAGCGGTGCGCCGGTGTTCGAGACGATCATGAGTCGGTTTGGCGTGACGGCGCAGCTTGTGCTGATCGCCATCATGCTTGCGCTCGTCATCGCGGTACCGGTGGGATTGATCGCGGCCTGGAAGCATAACTCCGCGATCGATCACGGTGTGATGATCGCCGCGATCCTGATGTTGTCGGTTCCCAGCTTCTGGGTGGCGCTGATGCTGATCCTGGTCTTCGGGGTCAAGCTCGGATGGTTGCCGACGGTAGGCTATGTGAGCCCGGCGGCGGATTTCTTGGCCGGCCTGTCCTATCTGATCATGCCGGTCGTCGCGCTGGCGCTTGTCGTCCTCGGCCAGCTCACCCGGATGATGCGGTCGACCGCTATCGACGTGCTCGGCAGGGAGTATGTGACCCATGCCCGAGCGAAGGGGCTGAGCGAGGCGCGCGTGCTGCGCGGGCACGTTCTGAAAAACGCCTTCGCGCCCACATTGACCGTGACTGGGATGATCGTCGGTTCGCTGCTCGGCGGCGCCGCCGTCATCGAAACCATCTTCACGCTGCCCGGCGTCGGCCGCCTGCTGGTCGACAGCATCTATGCCCGCGACTATCCGGTGATCCAGGGAAGCGTGCTGATCGTGGGCGCCGCCTACGTCCTGGTGAATCTGATCGTCGATCTTCTGTATCCGTTCCTCGATCCCAGGGTGCGACTGCAATGATGGGGCGCCTCAACCTTTTCGTGGGCGCCGGACTGGTCGGCGCATGGCTCGTGGCGGTCGCGGTGAGCTCGGTCTACACGCCCGCCGACCCGCTCTCCATGGACTTTTCCGCGCGATTGCAGGCGCCCGCGGAAGGGTCCCTGATGGGCACCGATCAATACGGGCGGGATCTCTACAGCCGCGTCCTCGCGGCAAGCCGGATCAGCTTCGGCGTCAGCTTCGCCACCGTCGTCTTCGCCATGACCCTGGGCGCGGTCATCGGCGCGCTCGCCGGATATGTCGGCGGGCTGACGGATCGGATCGTGGTCATGTGTCTCGACGCGCTGATGGCGTTTCCGCCGCTGCTGCTGGTGCTGATGTTCCTCTCCGTGGTCGGCCCGTCGGTGCCGGCGGTCGTCCTGGCGCTTGGCGTGGGCTACACGCCGACCGCCGCGCGCGTCATGCGCGGCACGGTGCTCAGCATTCGGGAGGTCGAATATGTCGAGGCCAGCCGGGTCTTGGGCGGCTCCGATGCCTGGACGCTTTGGCGCCACGTGTTGCCGAACGCCGTCAGCCCGCTCACCGTGCTGGCGACGTCGATGTTCGCGACCGTGCTGCTGCTGGAAAGCGCGCTCAGCTTTCTCGGGCTCGGCGTGCCGCCGCCGGCGGCGACCTGGGGCGGACTGCTCGCCGATGGCCGGCAGTTTCTCAGCCAGGCGCCGTGGCTGTGTATTTTTCCCGGCCTGGTGATATCGCTGGCGCTCCTCGGCGTGAACCTGCTCGGCGACGCGCTGCGCGACCGGCTCGACCCGCATCAGCGCGACGCGGTTTAGGGCAGATGGCGGCGACCATGCAACTCGTTGAGGTCAACGATCTCTCCATTGGATTTCACGACCGCGACAAGGTCAGGCCCGTGGTCGACGGCGTGTCGTTTTCCATCGCCCGCGGCGAGGTCATGGCGCTGGTCGGCGAATCCGGCTCGGGCAAGACCCTCACGGCGCGCGCCATCCCGCGCCTGTTGCCGGACGGCGCCGTGGTCACCGGGGGCAGCACGCAGTTTGCCGGCGAAGACCTCGGCGCGGTGTCCGAGACGCGTCTGCGCGGGCTGCGCGGGGCCAAGATCGGCATGATCTTTCAGGAGCCCATGGTCTCGCTGAACCCGGCGCTGACCATCGGCCGGCAGTTGTGCGAAGCGCTGCTGCTGCACAAGCCGCAACCGCGAGAGGCGGTGCGCCGACAGGCGCTGGAGATGCTCGCGCGCGTCGGCGTCTCCGAGCCCGAACGGCGCCTCGCGCAGTATCCTCACGAGTTTTCCGGCGGCATGCGCCAGCGGATCATGATCGCATCCGTAATGCTTCCCAGGCCGGATATTCTGATTGCCGACGAGCCGACAACGGCGCTCGACGCGATCATCCAGCGCGACGTCATGGACTTGATGCTGGATATGACGCGGGAAATCGGCGCCGCGGTCCTGCTGATCACCCACGACCTTGGCGTGGTCGCCGACTATGCCGATGCTCTCGCGGTGATGCGTGACGGGCGCGTGGTGGAAAGCGGGCCCGCGTCCGAAACGCTGGCCTATCCCAAGCACGACTACACCAAACAGCTTCTCAAATCGCTGCCCGGAAAGCCGGAGGGCACGCATGTAGACAGTACGAAGAAGCCGCCGCTCGTCTCGTTCGACGGGGTCGGCATCGACTTCGCCAGGAAAAAGCCGTGGCCCTGGTCGCCGCGGCGGTATTTTCATGCGGTCAGAGGAGTCGATCTCGATATCGGCGCGGGCGAGACGGTTGCGATCGTCGGCGAATCCGGCTCCGGAAAGACGACCCTCGGCCGGTCCGTGCTGGGGCTGATCAAGCCCGCGTCAGGCCGGGTCATATTCGACGGCACTGAGATCGGCGCCCGGTCCAAACGGCCCTTCAACCATTTTCATAACCGGATCCAACTGATCTTTCAGGATCCCTATTCATCGCTCGATCCGCGCATGCGGGTCGGCGCCATCGTCGCCGAGGCGCTGCGCCTGAGTGGGATGTCCAAGGTCGAAAAGCTGCGCCGCGCGTCCTCCGCGCTCGAAGAGGCCGGCCTGCCGCACAATTTCGCCGGCAGATTTCCGCATCAGCTTTCCGGCGGCCAGCGCCAGCGGGTCTGCATCGCGCGGGCGCTGGCCTGCAACCCGGACCTCGTCGTTGCCGACGAGCCGGTATCGGCGCTCGACCTCACCGTGCAGGCACAGATCATCGCGCTGCTCAAGGAATTGAAGGAACGCCGCGGGTTTACCTTGATCTTCATCTCGCACGACTTGGCCGTCGTCCAGGAAATCGCCGACCGCGTCGCCGTCATGCGCCAGGGCCGGATCCTGGAAGTCGGGCCGGCGGAGCGGCTGTTCGATGCGGCGGCGCACCCCTATACGCAGGCGCTCCTGAGCGCCGCGCCGTTCCTCAGCATCGCCGAGGACAGCGGCGCCTATCAATTGCGCCACCGCGCGCCAAGGCCTGTCGCGCCGCCCGCAGGGCACGGCTACTTCGATCCGGACACGGCGGGCGACGGCGACCGCCCCTTGATGTACGACCTCGGCGCGGGCCACCGGGTCGCCGTGACCGACGCATCATCGCACTGAAAAGGAGGCCGGCATGCAGAGCCAAAACTACATCGGCGGACAGTGGCATGACGCCGAGCAAAACCGACAGCTCGATGTCGTCAACCCGGCCACCGAGGAGTTGATCCACCGGGTCGCCGCCTCCGATGCGAAAGATATCGGCCGGGCGGTGGGCGCCGCGAAGGCGGCGTTCGAAGGCGGCTGGAGGCGGACGTCGGGGCGTGAACGCGCGGGCTATCTGCGCGCCATCGCGCAAGGGATCGAAGAACGCCTCGATGCGCTTGCGCGCCTGGAGGTACGCGACAACGGCAAACCCCTGCCCGAAGCCAAATGGGACATCGAGGACACGGCGGGCTGCTTTGCCTATTACGCCGATCTCGCCGAGGAGCTTGACGGCCGCCAGGGCGAGCCAATCGCGCTGCCGAGCGACGACTTCGAAGCCCGCGTCTTCTACGAACCCGCAGGCGTTTGCGGCCAGATCATTCCGTGGAACTACCCCATGCTCATGGCGGCCTGGAAAGTGGCGCCGGCATTGGCCGCGGGCTGCGCCTCGGTGCTGAAACCGTCCGAGCTGACGCCCCTGACCGCGCTCGAGCTGGCGGCGATTGCCGATGCGGCCGGGTTGCCCGCCGGCGTCCTGAATGTGGTCACCGGAACCGGGGCCGAGGCGGGCGCGCCGCTTTCGGCCCACCCCGATGTCGCCAAGCTCGCCTTCACCGGCAGCGTGCCGACGGGCGCGCGCGTCATGGCCGCGGCGGCCCAGGACATCAAGAATATCAGCCTGGAGCTCGGCGGAAAATCGCCGATTCTGGTGTTTGACGACGCCGATATCGAGGCGGCGGTCGAATGGGTGATGTTCGGCATCTTCTGGAACCAGGGAGAGGTCTGCAGCGCCACATCGCGGCTCCTGGTCCAAGACGGAATCGCGCCCAGGCTTCTCGACCGGCTGGCCGAAGAAGCGGCGAAGATCAGCACCGGCGACGGCATGGAAGACGGCGTTCTTCTCGGGCCGCTGGTCTCCAAGGGCCAGCATGAGAAGGTCATGGGCATGATCGAGGCCGGCGCCGCAAGCGGCGCGGCGCTCTTGACCGGAGGCGGCCGGCCGCAGCATTTGAACCGCGGCTACTTCGTCGCGCCGACGATTTTTGTCGATCCGCCCGAGGACGCGCCCATCTGGCGCGAGGAGATATTCGGCCCGGTCCTGTGCGCGCGCACATTCCGCGACGAGCGCGAGGCGGTCGCGCGTGCCAACGATTCGCCCTTCGGCCTCGCCGCGGCAATCATGTCGTCCGACGAGGCGCGCATCGAACGCATCGTGCGCGAGCTGGAGGCGGGCATCGTCTGGGTCAACTGCTCGCAGCCGACCTTTGTCGAGGCGCCCTGGGGCGGGATGAAGAAAAGCGGCATCGGTCGCGAACTCGGACGTTGGGGCCTCGAAAACTATCTCGAGGCCAAACAGGTCACGACCTATGTCAGCGCCGGGCCCTGGGCCTGGTATCTGAAAAACTAAATTTCACGGCGTTTCTCAGTCGCATTCGACCGGTCCGGTGGGAAAAAAGTTGCGTCGATCATTATTGTATTTTATTATAATGAAAAGCAATTGGAGGTAGCGCAATGAAATGCATGAATTTGGCCGCAATCGCGGCTTTTTTCGCGTCCGCATCGCCGACGCTGGCGGCGGATCTTGAGGTGGCAACGTTGACGCCGGTGAAAAGCACGGAGTTTGCGACCAAGCATGACGACACGACGGCGATCGTGCTGCATCACATCGTCGAGGGCCTCGTTGCCTATGACTCGAACCTCGACGTCCAGCCACTTCTGGCAAAGAGCGTTTCGGTGTCCGACGATGGGCGGGTCTATACCTTCGCGCTCCGCGACGACGTCATCTTCCACAACGGCGAGCGCATGACGGCCGCCGAGGTGGTCTGGAATTGGCGACGCTTCGCCGATCCCAAGCGTGACTGGGGCTCCCATTGCCGCGAATGGTATGACGGTTCGGCGGAAGGCTATCATCGCCCGGTGCGGATCGTCTCGATCGAGGCGCCGAACGACGCCACGGTTGTGATCACGCTGCAGTCGAAGAATGCGCTGTTCCTCGATCTTGTCGCCAGCAATCACTGCATTTCCGGCATCGTTCACCCGGATTCGGTGGACGAAGACGGCGCATGGATAAAGCCCATCGGGACCGGGCCCTATATGCTCGAAAGCGCTGATTTGAGCGGCCCCGTACGGCTCACGCGCTTTGCAGCCTATGCAGCGCGCAGCGAGCCCAGGGACGGCTTTGCCGGCGACCGCACGGCCTTGGCCGACACGCTGACCTTCACGCATTTCAAGAATTTCGACACGGCCAAGGCCGCCTTCGATGCCGGCGCCATCCACGCCATCGTGAATGCGCCTTTCGCCGGGACGCGCGGCTTGCGCGACCGGGACGGCGTGACCGTGCACTGGCAACAGACGCCGGCCTGGCATCAGTTGATCATCCAGACACGGACCGATCCGCTACTTGCGGACGTCCGCATCCGCCATGCCATCGACCTGGCGATCGACG
This sequence comes from Sphingomonadales bacterium, assembly GCA_022360855.1. Taxonomy (GTDB): domain Bacteria; phylum Pseudomonadota; class Alphaproteobacteria; order Sphingomonadales; family JAKSBY01; genus JAKSBY01. The sequence continues at coordinate 7,917 of JAKSBY010000298.1, forward strand.
AGCGCGCGATCACGAAAGCGGTCTTCGGCGGCGACGCCGTCGCCAACCCGTCCGCCGTTTACTTCGCCTCCCCGTTCCATACGGAAAATCACGGCAAGGGCCTCGGCTATGACACCAAGCGCGCGAAAGCCCTTCTGACAGAGGCCGGCTATGCCGGCGAGCCCATCGAGATCCAGGCGAGCCGAGATCCCTACCCGACATTCCACGCAATCGCCGAAGAGGCCGCAAAAATGATGCGCAAAGTCGGGCTAAACGCGCATGTCAAGGAGATGAGCTGGCCCGATCAGGACGAGCATTATGGCAGCAACAAATACCAGATGACCTCGATCACATTCTCGCTGCGCACCGATCCGTCGCTGATGTACAGCACGCTGGCCGGGCAAAAGGCGGACCATAGCTGGTATCTCTGGGAAGACAATGAAGCCGCGGCGATCACGGCCTATTCCACAGTCGTCGACGCGCCCGAGGACCGCCAGGCCCTGTTCGACAGCTTGCATGAGAAGATGATTACCTGGACGCCGACCATTGGCATCTGCAATACCCCGCGTTTCCACATCGTCTCCGACCAGGTCGACGGTTTCGAAGCCTGGGCCTTGGGGATTCCGCGTTTCTGGGGCGTTTCCGTCACCACCGGCGAGTAAGCCCGCGAGAGCGGCGCCGGCCGGGCGTGATTGCGCTCGGCGCTCTGGACGGCTGCACCGCCTGCGCAGCCTTTGCGCAGGCGGTGCACTGAATCATCGAGTTCTGACAAAAGACGCATCGATTTCGGAGACCGACCGGATGCCCATGAGCGCCATGTCTCTACGCACGGCGTCGGCCATAATCTGCAACGCCCGCGATGCACCGGCATACCCCCCGGCCGCGAGTCCGTAGAGATACGGTCTGGCGAAACTGACCGCGCGTGCGCCGAGGGCCAGCGCCTTCAGGATATCGGTGCCGCGGCGGACGCCGCCGTCCAGGATCAATTCGGCGTCCGAGCCGATCTCGTCCGCGATCGCGGGAAGCGCGTCGATGGGCGCCGGCGAATGGTCGAGCTGCCGTCCGCCGTGATTGGAAATCGAGATCGCATCGAAACCGAGCTCCACCGCCCGTCGGGCATCGTCGGGCCTCACGACCCCCTTGATGACCGCATTGCCGTTCCATTCCCCGAGAAGCCACTCGGCGTCCTTCCAATCAAAACCGGCATGCAATTGTTCGGCGACGAATTGATTGAGGCTGACCGCTGGCGTATCGCCCGACAGATTCGCATACCTGATTGGCGGGCCCAGCAGGAAATCGCGCGTCCAAAAGGGCGCGCGCACTGCGTCGATGGCCTGCCTGACGCCGTAAGTAGGTGGAATGGTGAAGCCGTTGCGCGGGTCCCTCTCACGATTCCCGGTTATGGGGAAATCGACCGTAAGAACGAGCGCCGTGTAGCCCGCCGCCCGCGCGCGATCGAGCATCTCCTTGACAAGCGCGCGGTCTTTCCACACATAGAGCTGAAACCACTTCGGACCGTCCGTCAGTTCCGCGATCTCTTCCAACGACACGGACGAAAGCGTAGACAGCGCATAGATCGTGCCGACATCCGCCGCCGCCTTTGCTACGGCGCGTTCGCCTTCGGTGTGAAAGAGCCGATTACCCGCGGCCGGCGAACAGAGAAACGGAACGTCCAGCCTTTCGCCCAGCAGCGTTATCGACGGGTCGATATGGTCGACGCCGGTGAGGACCTTGAATGCCAGATCATACCTGTCGAACGCGCGGCTGTTATTGACGAGCGTCCTCTCGTCGTCGGCGCCGCCGTCGATATAGTCGAACACCATCTTATGCGCGCGCCGGCTCGCGGCTTGCCGCAAATCCTCGATGTTCAAACAGTCTTTCAGGCGCGCCATGGGCCGGTTTCACGCCCGTTTCACGTGTTGGGTCTGGATCCCAAGGCCCTCGATTTCCAGACGCATGACATCCCCCTCCCGCAAATATACGGGCGGGTTTTGTCCCAGGCCGACGCCCGGCGGCGTACCGGTTGAAATAACGTCGCCGGGCTCCAGGGTCATGAACTGGCTGAGGTAGCTGACCAGAAATGGAATCTTGAAGACCATGGTCGCGGTCGACCCATCCTGATAGCGATGACCGTTGACGTCCAAGGTCATCTTCAGGGCGTGCGGATCGTCGATTTCGTCCGTCGTGACCAGCCACGGCCCCAAAGGACCGAATGTGTCGCAGCTCTTGCCTTTGACCCACTGACCCGACCGTTCCAGCTGAAACGCGCGTTCGGAAAGATCGTTGACGATGCAATAGCCGGCGACATGGTCCATCGCTTCCGCCTCCGGCAGATAGCTGGCGCGCTCCCCGATCACGACGCCGAGCTCGACTTCCCAATCCGTTTTCTCCGATCCACGCGGGATAAGGACATCGTCGTCAGGCCCAACAATGGCGCTCGTCGCCTTGAAGAAGATGACGGGCTCCTCAGGAACGTCCATACCGCTTTCGGCCGCATGGTCGGAATAGTTGAGGCCGATACAAATGATCTTGCCGACGCCGCCGACGCAAGGCCCGAGCCGCTGTTCGCCTTCAACAACGGGCAGTTCTTCGACATCCACCTGTTTCAAATGAGTAAGCCGGCTGCGGGAAAGGGCCGACCCGTCGATATCGTCAACGACGTCGATAAGGGATCGAAAGACGCCGGATGAATCAACAAGCCCGGGACGCTCGCATCCCGGATGGCCATATCGTACGAGTTTCATACTTGTCCTAATCCCCTGAAAAAGGCGGCGACACCGTTAGTAGATGTGCCGCCGCCGATTGCTGGTGCGTTAGTTCGACCAACCGCCATCGATGATGTGAATTTGACCGGTCGTATAAGCGGAGGCATCGCTGGCGAGATAGACGGCGAGCGCGGCGATCTCCTTCGGATCGCCGATGCGGCCCATGGGCTGGCGTGCAATGAAGTCGGCGCGCGCCGCCTCAAAGTCGCCGGTGGCGGCCAGGCGTTCGTCCAACGACGGTGACTGAACCGTGCCCGGACAAATCGCGTTGCAGCGGATGCCCTGGGTCACATAATCGGCGGCGATGGCTTTGGTGAGGCCGATGACCGCCGCCTTGGTCGTGCCATAGGCGAACCGGCTCGGCACGCCCTTCACGCTGGAAGCCACCGAAGACATATTGACGATCGACCCGCCGCCGGTGTCGAGCATGCCCGGCAGGCAGGCGCGGCAGATATGGTACATGCTGTCCACATTGATGCCGAAAGAGCGTTTCCAGTCGGCGGGGTCGCAATCGAGGATCGGGCCGTTCGCGACATAACCCGCGCAATTGAAAACGACGTCGAAGACGCGATGGCTCTCGAAAAAACCGGCGATTGCGGCGGGGTCCGTGACGTCAAGCCGGGCGGTTCTTATCGCCTCGCTTTCGCTCTTCAGCGACGCAAGCCCGGCCTCGTTGATATCGGTGGCCAGCACCGCCGCTCCCTCGCGCGCGAACGCGCGTGCGGTCTCCCGGCCGATACCCTGAGCCGCGGCCGAAATAAACGCACGTTTGCCACTCAATCTCATGGTTCATGAGCCTCCTTCGAAACCGGCGTCGGCGCGTCGGCATCGATCAATCCTTCGCCCTTCAGATCGCTCCAGAACCGATCCGGTATCGCCGCGTGATACAATTCCAGTGTCTTGTCGACACGCGCCGCCTTGCCAAACCCGATACAAGCGGAAACCACAATCGGATGCGCGAGCACGAATTGCATGGCCGCCGCCGGCAAGCTGACGCCGTGTACCTCACATAGTTTTTCAATGCGCGCGGTTTTCTGGATGATCTCCGCAGGTGCCGGTTCGTAATTGTAGTAATGCGGACCGTCGCCTTTCACGCCTGTCGCGAGAATCCCCGAATTATAGACCCCCGCCGCCACGATACGCGCGCCATGGGCCTCGCATTTCGGGAAGAATGAGGCGAGCGGCTCCTGCTCCAGGAGCGAATAGCGCCCCGCCAGCATGAAACAGTCGAACTGGCCGGTCTCCATGGCCTGTTCGCAGATCTCGTATTCGTTGACGCCGAGCCCGACCGCCTTGACGGCACCGCTGGCCCGTAATTCTTCAAGCGCACGGTAGCCGCTTTCGGCAAGCATGCGGAAATGAGCGTCATTCGCGTCTCCGTGCGTGAGGCGACCGATATCGTGAACGTAGAGAAGGTCGATTTCCGCGAGCCCCAACCGCTGCTGGCTATCTTCATAGGACCGCATGATCGCGTCATAGGAATAGTCATAGACAGGCTCGAACGGCATTGGCGTCGCATACCCCTGACGCACGGCAAATCCCGCATGGCCGGGAAGCGGTTTAATCAGACGGCCGACCTTTGTAGACAGCGCGAAGGTTGCACGCGGCAGCGCACGCAACGCATCGCCCAGGCGACGTTCGCTGAGGCCAAACCCGTAGAATGGCGCCGTATCGAAATAGCGAATAGGGCTTTCGATGAGTGCAGCAAGAAGTTGGTCTGACCGAGATTCTTCGACCGGCGCATAAAGATTGCCGAGTGGCGCCGCGCCAAAGCCGATTCTCGTCAGTTCCAGCCCGGTTTCGCCAAGCGCCACGCGGGGCAGTAACTCTGCAGGACCCGTATCAATTTCAGTCATTGTCGTCTCAAAGCCCGTATATACGCCGTGCATTGCCGCCCATGATCAACTCCCGCTCGCCCGCGCCGAGGCCGCCGATCAGCTGGGCCGTTGCTTCCAACCAAGCCTCATAGGATGCCGCCAGCGTGCAAACCGGCCAGTCGCTTCCCCAGACCAGACGGTCAGGACCGAATATCCCGATCAGATGATCCGTATAGGGACGCAAATCTTCCACCGTCCAATCGCGCGCCGCTTCCGTGACCAAGCCTGACAGCTTGCAATAAACATTTGGGTTTTCTGCAAGCCTCGCCATGTCTTCGGCCCAGCCGGAAAATCCACCCTCGGCGATCCGCGGTTTCGCGCCATGGTCGGTGACCACCTTCATAGAGTCATAACGCTCGATAAGGACGGCGAGAGTCTTCAGGTGTTTCGGCAATACCAGAGCGTCAAAAACAAGGTCCCGCGCGTTCAGCGTTTCAAACGCGCCCGCCAGATCGTCTCGCAGCATCCAGTTCGGATCGAGAATATCCTGGATCATCGGACGAAGGCCGACCAGTGCGGGATGCCTTGCCAGGCGCTCGATGTCGGCCGGGGCATCGGCGCTTTCAAAGTCCACCCAGCCCACGACGCCTTTAACGAAACCATGCGCGTCGGCGAGCGACAGCATGAACACCGTTTCATCGACCGTCGGCGCCGCCTGAAC
>JAKSBY010000322.1 GCA_022360855.1 Sphingomonadales bacterium
CCTCCGGGCGGCGGCGGTATATTCAGCCACGGATTTCCGATGACGATTTGGAGCGGGTGAGAGACGCCGTATGCCGGAGCCTGGGTCTTTAAGGTTGTTGATTTGTTCACACATGAATCCTATATTTCCAGTGTTCCCGCTCTGCTTTGCATCGGGCTTTCAAGACCGGGAGGCATGACCTTCCGGCAGGGCTCAAAGGATGATGACAAGTCTTTGAGCCCTCGAACTCGGCCCCGCCTCGCGCGGGGCCTTGTCGTATTCGGGCACGCTTCAAGCCTGTCCACATTCTCCACTCCCTACCTTCCCGCCGTCCCCACCGCTTCGGCCCACCCCTTTTCATTGCCCGCTTCCCGCGTATTCTGCTTGAATGTGGCCGCGTGGAACTTTGGGAGAGGCATGATGAAACGGATTTTTCCGGTCCCGGTCCTGGCCCCGGTATTGGCAATCGCTGTTGGCGGGTGCACCGTGGAGGTGTCGGACGATGGGCAGACCGGGCAGGAAGAGCGCAACACGGAGATCGTCCTCGAAGTCTTCGAGGCGCTGGGCAGCGACGATCTGGCGACGCTGGAGCGTTATTTCGCCCGCGACGGCGATGTGGTGATCGGCTTGGAGACGCGCAAGCGGGGTGGCCCTTACAGCGCCTTTGCCGAGGCCGCGCCTTATCCCGGCGCGCTCGACAATGTGACGGTGGCGGTGGAGAAGATCCTGGCCGAGGGTGACGCGGTGGCGATCCAGTCGCGCATCTGCGGCGATCACGCGGCACCCCTGCTCGGCTTTGCGCCGACCGGCAAGCAGGTCTGCGCGCGCTATCTGAACCTCTACGTGCTGAAAGACGGGATGATCGTCAGCAACACCGTCGGCGTCCTCCGCGACCAGCTCCGGGCGCAGCTCGAAGCCAATTCGGGTTGAAACAGCCACGCGTCATTGCGAGCGCAGCGGAAGCAGAGGGAAGCAATCTCGCGGTCGGAAGAGCTCCGCCCCTCCTGTCATGCCCGTGCAAACGGGCATCCAGACCAGCCTCGACATGGATTCCCGCGTGCGCGGGAATGACGAGAATGGGTCACGAGATTGCCGCGTCGCTTGCGCTCCTCGCAATGACAAGTCAGCTTGAACTCATTCCACTTTTCTTCGAGGCAAGCCGGACCTAGCCGCTCCGGCTCCGCCGGCGCAGGCTGAAACCGAGGCCGGCAAGTCCGACGGCCAGAAGCGACAGAGCCGACGGCTCCGGCACCTTGATGCCGTCGATCTCATGCTCGAGAAAGCCGTGGAACCGGTCGGTGAAGGTCAGCATCACCGACTGGCCGACCGGGATGTCGAGGTTCACGAACACGTCGAAGAACGACGCGCCGACGATGTTGAATTCGTCGGGCGGGAGCTGGCCGTCCTGAAACGGAAAGTCCGACACCAGAAGGTCGAAGGTGTTGCCGTAGATGTTATGCCGGTCCTTGGTGAATTCGCTGGAATTGATCAGCATGTCGGGGCCATCGCCGACACGGACGAAATGCTCGGTAAAGAAACCCCAGGCATGCTTGTCCAGCGTCGACTTGGAGATCGGGACGCCGTTTTCGTCGGCCTGCCTGACCGTTTCGGCCGCAGCCGGAGCGTTGGCGTTCGGCCCGTCGGTGTCGGTGTCCGCCTGCACATCGCCATTGGCTTCGGCGCGCACATTCACCTCGGCCTTATTGGTTCGGTCGATATCTATGTCGGGGACGATGATCTGGATCTCGCCGAGATTGATATCGGCGTTTATCGCCACCGTCTCGCGGCAGTCGGGCGGCTGGCAGCCGGGATTGATCAGCCCCAGATTGCCGGTATAGGTCAGCCCGATGTTGTAGACCAGGTTGGCGACGCCGATGGCAAAAGCCCCGTTATTGGTCACGGTCATCTTGCGCTCGACAAAGACGCCTCCGGGCGCCTGGGGCCATTCCGCCCGCACGAACCCCATCTCCTCGGGGTTCCATTTGATATAAAGCAGCCCGCCAAGCGCGTTGAGGATGGCGCCGGTGCCGGGGTCCTGCACGCCGGCCACGGCCGCGCCCTGCGCGCGGGCGGTCCAGCTCTTATCGCCAAAATTGAACGGGATCGCCGATGCCTGGGGCGCCAGGCCGGCCGACAGCAACAGGGCCAAGCCCATGGCGTGCCTGAAGTCTCTGAGGGGTTTCATGTTTACCTCCTGCCTGATGGTCATGATGGTCCGACGGCGCGCAGGCCCGGACCAAGCGGCCGGGCGCACGCAGCCGCAGTGCGCACGCAACGCAACGGAAGCCTTCAATTCACGAGCTGTGACGGGAGCTGACCAGTGCCAAGCAAGAATCGTACCAGGCGGATTTTTGTATTTTAATTCAATGGGGTGGTGGAGTCGGCGTCATGAAAATGAGATGAAACTGTAAAGTTTTCCGACATCCTTAGATTGATAAACTATGTAAGAGCTCGTCTTTTGAGGCAATTATCGGGCGGAAAGCCGGGGTTTGGGGCGGAAAAATAATATGTAAATAATTCCGACAGTCCGCGAAATTGCCTTGGTGGATTCCCAAGGACGGACCGTTGCCTTATCGGCGGACTTAGAACAGGCTCAAGATCGCCTGCGGTATCCGGTTGGCGATGGCGAGGGTCTCGAGGCCGATCTGCTCGCGTGCCTGCAGCGCTTGCAGGCGGGCGGTTTCGCGGGCCATGTCGGCGTCCACCAGGTTGCCGATGCCGGTCTCCAGCGCGTCCATGGCCTTGGTGTTGAAGGTGCGCTGGCGTTCGAGGGTGGCGAGACCCGACGCCAGCCGCGTCACCGCCTGGTTGACCCGGTCGAGGGACTGCTCCATGGCGGTCACGTTGCCGGCGGTCGGCTGGCCGGGCGCGAACGTCGCCGCACCGAAAGGCGGCGCGCCGATGATCAGGTTGAGAATGGCGCCGCCGTGGGACAAATCCTCCGCCGCGACGACGATGGACCGCGTGCCGTCCGGACTGACGATCGCCGAGACCGAATCGCCGCCGGCCGCGATCATGTTCGTGCCGTTGAATTCGGCGTTGGAATAGGCGGTCGCGATCTGGTCGGCCAGGGTGAAGAAATCGCGGCCCAAAGCGTCGCGGCTCGCCTGGTCCAGCCCCGCGTCGACGGCGGCGACGATCTTCTCTTTCATCAGAAGCAGCGTGTCCGAGATCGTCTCCGCGGCGGCGAGGGCCACGGAGACGCTGGAGATCGCGCGGTCGAGCGACTGCAGCGAGGCCCGGTAGCCGCCGAGATCGCCGCGCATATTCTGGGCGATCTGAAACTTGGCGCTGTCGTCCTCGGCGGTCGCGACCTCGAGGCCGGTCGCCAGCCGTGTTTGAACCTCTCCCATCAGCGCGCGCGTATTCACCACGTTGCGCACCGCGAGCAAAGCCGACGGATTTGTATTGACTGAAAGCACCTTACGTATCTCCGCATTCTGCAGACCGGATTCAATCCGTTCGGGCCATTCCCAGCCCTAAACGCCACTCTGGAGTGTATCGGGGGAAGCTAAATAATGTCCTAACTAACGAGGGAGCTTTTCAAACTTTCCGCCGGCGGAAGTCCCGGATGATCTCGCGGGCGGCGTTGTGGCCCGGCGCGCCGGTGACGCCGCCGCCGGGATGGGCGCCCGAGCCGCACATATAGAGCCCCGGGATGGGCGCGCGGTAATCGGCATGGCCCAGCGCCGGCCGGGCCCAGAACATCTGGTCCAGGGTCAGCGCGCCGTGAAAGATATCGCCGCCGACGAGCCCGAAGCGGCGTTCGAGGTCGAGCGGGCTGAGGGCTTGGCGGCCGAGCACGCTGGCCTTGAAGTTGGGCGCGTAGGCATTGACCGTGTCGATGACGAGGTCGGCGGCTTCGTCACGGTGCGCGTCCCAGCTTGCGCCGTCCGGCAGCTCGGGCGCGAAGTGCTGGCAGAACAGGCTCGCCACGTGGCGGCCCTCCGGCGCCAGGGTCTCATCGATGGTGCTAGGGATCAGCATCTCGATCACCGGCTTACGCGACCAGCCGAATTGCCGCGCGTCCAGATAGGCGCGGTCGAGATAGTCGACCGACGGGCCGATGACGATGCCCGAGGTGTGATGGTCTTGAAGATTCGTGCCGGGCAGGCAGGTGAAATCGGGCAGCTCGCTCAAGGCCACATTCATGCGGAAGGTGCCCGAGGCGCATTTCCAATGGGCCATGCGGCGGCGGAAGTCGGGGGCCAGCAGCTCCGGGTCGACAAGCTTTCCGAACAGCAGCCTGGGATTGAGGTTGGAGGAGACGGCGCGGCCGCGCAGGACCGTCCCGTCCGCGAGCGCCACGCCGACGGCGCGGCCGGCCTCGACGATTACCTCGCTGACTTCGGCGTCGAGCGCGATGGAGACGCCGCGGCGCGCCGCCGCCTTGGCCGTGGCCTGGGTGACGGCGCCCATACCGCCGACGGCGTGGCCCCAGACGCCGCGCTTGCCGTTTACCTCGCCAAAGGCGTGGTGCAGCAGCACATAGGCCGAACCCGGCGTGTGCGGGCTGCCGTAGAAGCCGATGATGCTGTCGAACGCCAGCGCCGCGCGCACCTCGTCGCTTTCGAACCATTGCGCCAGATAGTCGGCGGCCGATTTGGTAAAGAGGTCGAGCAGGGTTTGCTGCTCTTCCAGGGTCAGCCCGCGCAGGCGGTTGCCGAGCCGGACCGCCCTGATCGCATCGCCGAGGCCGCCGCCTGCATTGGGCGGGGTCTCCAGCACCAGCCGGCCCAGTAGTCCGACCGTCGCCTCGAGGCGCGCCGTATACGCCGGCATGGCCACCGCGTCCGCCTTGGAGAACCGGGCAACCTCCGCCTGCCGGCCCGGCAGATCGAAGGGCAGCTTGAGGTAGCGGTCGGGCCCGAGCGGCCAGAAATTGCCGAGCCGGCGCTCGACGATCTTCAGGCCGTTGCCATGGAGATCGAGATCGCGGATCACCTTGGGGTTCAGGAGCCCCAGGGCATAGGAGGCGACCGAGTTCCGGAAGCCGGGGTGGAATTCCTCGGTGACCGCGGCGCCGCCGACAACGTGGCGGCGTTCGACGACCTTTACCTTGAGCCCGGCGGCCGCCAGGTAGCAGGCGCAAACGAGCCCGTTATGGCCGGCGCCGATAACGATGACATCGAAGGCCCCGCCGGCGTTCGTCACGGCGCCCGCGTCGGGATCCGGAACAGGAGCGTGTAGAGCACGGGCACGAAGCCCAGTGTGAAGATGGTGGCGACGATGAGCCCGAAGGCGATAACGCTGGCCATGCCGTAGAACAGCGCCCCGCCGAACAGGATCAGCGGGATCAGGCCGAGCACCGTCGTCAGCGTGGTCATCAGGATCGGTCTGAGCCGCGCCAGGCAGGCGGCGACGACCGCCTCCAGGGGCTTCTTGCCTTTGGCCTGCTCGATCTCGATCCGGTCGATCAGGACAATGCCGTTATTGATGAGGATGCCGGCGAGGCTGAAGAAGCCCAGCAGCACCATGAAGCCGTAGGCCGCATTCATGACGAAGAGCCCGAGCACGCCGCCGATCAGGATCAGCGGGATGGTGGCCAGAATGATGCCGCCCTTGCGGACCGAATTGAACTGGCCGACCAGCAGGATAACGATGCCGGCGAGGGCCAGCGGCAGGTTGCCGAACAGCTTCTCGTTGGCTTCCGCCTGGTCCTCGATCTCGCCGCCGATCTCGTAGCGGTAGCCGGCCGGCAGGTCGAGCGCGTCGAGCGCCGGCCTCAATGCTTCGAGCAGGATCGGCGCCGGCAAGTCCGGGTTGCGCGCCTCGACCGTCAGCGTGCGCTGCTGGTCGCGCCGCTTGATGCGGCCGAAGCGCCATTCGGGCCGGATCGTCGCGACCTGATCGAGCGCGACGAATCCGTCCGCCGCGGAGCTGGGAATCTGCACGCGCTGCAGCCCGGAAAGCGAGAAGCGCAGGCTGTCTTCGCCGCGGAAGACGATCGGGATGGTCTTGTCGCCTTCGCGGTAGTCGCTGATCGCATAGCCCGAGAAGGTCGCCTCGAGAGCGCTTGCCACGTCGGACGAGGTGACGCCGGCGCGGCGTGCGCGGGTCTGATCGACATCGACGATCAGGGTCAGGATCTTGTTTTCCCAGTCCTGCTCGATGCCGACCGTGCCCGAAATCGCGTGCAGGGCGGCGACCAGCCGCTCGCCGCGATCCGCCAGCACCTCGCTGTTGGGTCCGACCAGCCTAATCTGCAGCACGCCGGGCTCGGTGGCGCCGAACCACATGCGCTTGGCATCCGCCCGCGCCGCCGGCAGGTTTTCGTCGAGGAAATCGTTGACCCGGTCCATCATCGGGCCGACGTCGTCCACCGAGCGGGTGTTGACCAGCACGAAGCCGCGATGGGGATCGGGGTCGACCGGCGACAGCGCCAGAAAGAAGCGCGGCCCGCCGTGGCCGATATAGGCCACGTTGCTGGTGATCTCCGGGTTGGCTTGTACGTCGGCAAGCCAGGCGGTGAGCCGGCGCACATCCGCCTGGGACTTGCGCACATCGGTGCCCGCCTCGAAGTCGAGATAGACGAGGAACTGATTGCGGTCGCCGAGCGGGAAAAACTCCGTCCGTATGGTCCCGAGCAACTGCACGGCGAGGAAGAGCAAAACCAGGAGCGCGCCGACGAAGGCGAGGCGCCATTTGAGAAACAGGCCCAATATCTGCCGGTAGATCCGGTACATGACACTGTCATAGGCGGGCTCGGTCTCGCCCGATTTCGGCTCCGGGACGGTCATGAACCAGGCGCACATGGCCGGCGTTACGGTCATCGACAGGAACCAGGAACCGAGCAGCAGGATCGCCACCACCTGCGCCAGAGAACGAACATATTCGCCGGCGTTGCCTTCGACCAGCAGCATCGGCAGGAAAGCGAAGATCGTCGTCAGGGACGAGGTCAGGAGCGGGATGGCCAGGGTGCCGCCGGCCTCGGCGGCGGCGCGCAGCCGGTCGACGCCGCGCTCGAGCCGGACACGGATGTCTTCGGCGACGACGATGCCGTTATCGACCAGAAGCCCGAGGGCGATGATCGTGGCGGCGATCGACATGCGCTGCAGCTCGATGCCGTAA
>JAKSBY010000391.1 GCA_022360855.1 Sphingomonadales bacterium
GATGGTGAGGAACAGGAGCGGCCGCTTTTCATGGCTGCGCGCCATCTCCTCGATGGCGATGCGGTCTGACGCGGCGGCGAGGCGGTACATATACTGGACCAACAGGTCGCTGCGCACATGCATCTCCCCCACCTCGAAGCCAAGCGTCTCCGAGGGCGTCGGAATCTCCTCGTCATAGCTGACGTCTTCGGGCAGGTAGTAGGACAAGGGCTCCGCCGCGGCCGTCGCATAGGCGGCCGTCAGCACAAATCCTGTCAAAACAAGCGCTTTCAAATTCCTCACGTCATGGCCTCCGGGTTCTTTTTGTCGTGCGCAGAACGGCGATCATATCGACCGCGGGCGCGGCGTTAAAGGACGATCGACTCGACATTTCGTGTAATTTGGGGGTGACCGCCGGGGCTGGGTTGGATAGGATGCATTCAATTCGTCCGGACAAATAAAAACAACGGCGGGGGCTCGCTCAATGAGCAAAAAAGTCAAGGTCATCGTTCCCATCCCGATGGACGCGGCCGGGGTCGAGAACCGCGCGTCGCAATTGCCGCCGGACCTGATTCGCCCGGGCTACGAAGTGGTGTTCGAAGCGGTCAAATGGGGTGCCGCACTCGGCGACGGCTATCACGACGCGCTCCTCATGGACTGGACCGTGTTCCAGGCCGGCGTCAAGGCGGAAGAGGAAGGCTTCGACGCGGTCTGCATCGATACGGTGAGCGATTCGGGCCTGTATGCGCTGCGCTCGCGGCTTGCCATTCCGGTGTTCGGCCCCGGGCAGGCGGCCTTTCACACAGCCTGCATGCTGGGCCACAAATTCTCCATCATCACCATGTGGGACGAGTGGTTCCACCTCTACACCAAGACCATCAAGGAATATCAGCTCGGCCCGCGCCTCGCCTCCATGCGGTCGATCAGGACCCGGCCCGACCTGGAAGAGCTCCTGGAGGGCAAGGAAGAGGTGGTTTTCGAGAAGCTCAAGGCCGAATCGATGAAGGCCATCGAAGAAGACGGCGCCGATGTGATCGTGCTCGGCTCCACCACCATGCACCAATCGGCGGCCTATCTGGCCGAGACCCTGCCGGTGCCGGTGATCAATCCGGGGGTGATCTGCTACAAGCTCTGCGAGGTCTTCCTCGAGCTCGGCCTCGCGCCCTCGAAGACCGCCTTCGCCACCCCGGAAGTCATGAAGGACGACGAGATTCTGCGCGGCCTGCCGTAAGCCGCGCCACCCTGGTCTGAGCTGGAAAAGGATAAACGCATGGGCACACGACCTTACGAATACTATGTGGATATCGTCACCAAGCGCTATTTCCACGGCGTCGACACCAAGGACATGGACCTGATCCTCGACTGCTTTCACGAAGACGCCGTGTTGCGCGAGATGACCTCGGACACCACGCATACCGGCCGTGATACCGGTATCAAGACCATGTTCGAGGGCCTGTTTGCCGACAACGGCCGCATCTGGCACGGCAATTTCGTGCACACCGTGGATGTGGACGAGGAGGCCATCTGCTCCCAGTTCACCGTGGAGATCGAACCCGCCGACAAGGGCATGGAGGAGCAGGTCTATCAGAACTGCAACCGCTTCTATCTGCAGGACGGCCGCTTCACGCGCGTCTTCGTCTACATGTCCGGCAGCAATCTGTTGAGGTAGTGCCATGCAGTATCAATCGACCCTGAATCGCGCCGGGCTGATCGATCTCGCCACACAGAAATATTTCGGCAATGTGGACGCCAAGAATCTGGACGCGGTGCTCGACTGCTTCCACGACGAGGCGTTGTTCACGGTGCAGACGGCGCATACCGTTCACGCCGGCAAGGCGGAAATCCGCCGCATGTTCGAGGATTTCTTCTCAGCCTACGAGGTCATCGTCCACAAGGACTTTACCTGCACCGTCGACGAGAAGAACGGCCGCATCACGGCGGTCTTCAACGTGGTGCTCAAGGATGCAGAGGGCAACGAGACCCTGATGCAGAACACCAATTTCTGGCGCGTCCGGGAAGAAAAGTTCCAGGAGGTCTACGTCTACATGTCGGGCGCAAACGTGCTGGTTTGATCGCCGGTCAGATTTCCAGCTTCTCCCTCAGCGCATCCGCATGCGCGCGGATCGCGGCCAGTTCGCCGGCATCCTTGCGCTCCAGGTTTTTGAGTTGCATCGCCATTCTCGGAAACGCTTTGAGCTTGTCGTGATGACGGTCGAGGAAATCCCAATAGAAGGTGGTGAAGGGGCATGCCCGTGATCCGGTGGCCAGTTTCGGATCATAACGGCAGCCGGCGCAATAGTCGCTCATGCGATTGATGTACCGACCCGAGGCCACATAGGGCTTGGAGGCGACGATCCCGCCATCGGCAAACAGGCTCATGCCGATCACGTTGGGCACCGAAGCCCAACTCATCGCGTCGACATACATGTCCATATGCCAGTCGTCGAAGGCCTTGGGCTTGACCCCGTAGAGAAGCGCGAACAGACCGAGCACCATGAGGCGCTGGATATGATGCGTATAGGCCTCTTCCAAAAGCTGCTCCATCGCGCCGCGCATGCACGCCATATGGGTCTCGCCGGTCCAATAGAAGCCGGGCAGGTCGGCACCCGCCCCGAAGAAGTTCATCTCTCCATAGGCGGGCATTCGCATGTGATAGATGCCACGGACATATTCGCGCCAGCCGATGATCTGCCGGATAAAGCCCTCGGCGGCGTTGAGAGGCACGTCGCCCGCGTGATAGGCGGCCTCGGCACGGCGCGCGGCCGTCAGGGGGTCCAGCATGCCGGCATTGAAGTAGGCCGACAGGACCGAGTGGTAAAGTACGCCTTCGCCAGCCAGCATGGCGTCCTGATAATCGCCGAAATACGGTAACTGTTTTTCGATGAAGTGATCGAGCGCGGCCTCGGCTTGCGCGCCGGTGACGGCGTAATCGAATCCCTCTGCCCGGCCGGGATGATGGGCGTAGGATCTTTCGATCATATCCATGATCTCGCGGGTCGTCCGGTCGGGCGCGAACCGCATGCGGTCGGGAAATGCGAGGTCGGGCGGGGCGCGTTTGCGATTGTCGCGGTCGAAGTTCCAGCGGCCGCCTTCCGGCTTGCCGTCGGCGGTCATCAACAGGCCCGTCTTCCTGCGCATGAAGCGGTAGAAGTCCTCCGCCAAGAATTGCGACCGCCCCTCGGCCCATTGCCCAAACTCGGCGTCCGAGCACAGGAAGCTGCCATCCTCGCGGAGCTCCACCGGCAGACGGAACCGCCCTTCCCAGCCTTTGATCAGCTGCACCAGATCATACTGGTTTGGCGTGCAGACGATGATGCGCTCGGGCTCGAACTTCTTGATCGACGCTTCGATCGCCTGCTCGTGATCGGACACGTTGCGGCGCAGGCCGAGTGGATAGTAGTCCACATCGAACTCCTCGGCGCGCAGGTCCTCATACAAATGCCTGAGCGACGAGTTGAAGAAGACGATTCGCTTTTTGTGAAAACAGTAACGGGTGAGATTGCGCGCCGTCGATGTAATGAGAAGCGCGTCCCGACCGGGCTCGGCGTCGCGAAGGCACGTCCCGTTCCGGGAGATCTGGTTACCGAAAATAATCCTGAGCGAGCGCATGGCTTAATCGATTAATCCTCTTGCTCTCACTGTACGCCATTTCGCGGCGATTGGGTCAACGATTGTTTGATATACAAACGAACCGCATCGCGGGCTAGGGTTCCCAATTTGTTCCCATTGGCTTAAGACAGGCAAAGCCAGTTCGAAAGGTTCCCCGTGGCCGTCGCTGCCGTCCAAACCGATCCCCCCTTGCTGCCGGCTGCGTTCGAGCGCTGGTTCGCCGCCAGGGGCTGGCAGCCGCACCCGCATCAGATTGCCATGCTGGAGGCGGCGCAAAACGGCAGCCATGCGCTTCTGGTGGCTCCCACCGGCGGCGGCAAGACCCTCGCCGGCTTCCTTCCTACGCTGACAGAGTTAAGTCGGATTGCCCCTCATGGGCTGCACACGCTCTATGTCTCTCCACTCAAGGCTCTGGCCCAGGATATCGCCCGCAATCTTGAGCGCCCGATCAGGGAGATGGGCCTGGATATCCGGACCGAGACCAGAACCGGCGATACCTCGGCCAAGCAAAAGCTCAGCCAGCGCGTGGCGCCGCCGCATATCCTGCTGACCACGCCGGAATCGCTGTCGCTGTTGCTGAGCTATCCGGAGGCGGCGAAAATCTTCTCGTCGCTCAGGACCGTCATTATCGATGAGTTGCACGCCTTTGCGCCGACCAAGCGCGGCCAGCTCCTGGCCCTGGCGCTGTCGCGGGTCTCGGCCATTGCACCGGCGGCACGCCGGGTCGGCCTGTCGGCCACGATCCGCGATGTTGACGCCTATCGCCGCTGGCTGGCGCCGGGCGGCGAGGCAGGCCGGGTCCGGCTGGTGACCGGCCGGGCGGGCGCCGAACCCGAGATTCGAATTCTCATCCCCGAGGCGCGCATCCCCTGGGCCGGCCATCTCGGCCGCCATGCGCTGGCCGAAATCTACCGCCGCATCGCCCAGCACCGGACCACGCTCGTCTTCGTCAACACCCGGGCTTCCGCCGAGCTCGTTTTCCAGGAGCTTTGGCACCTCAACGAGGACGGCCTCGAAATCGCACTGCACCACGGCTCGCTGGACCGCGAACACCGCCAAAGGGTCGAGGCGGCCATGGCGGCAGGCTCGCTGCGCGCCGTGGTCTGCACCTCCTCGCTTGATCTCGGCATCGACTGGGGCGATGTCGACCTCGTCATCCAGCTCGGCGCGCCCAAGGGCGCGAGCCGGCTGCTGCAGCGCATCGGCCGTGCCAATCACCGTTTCGATACGCCGTCGAAGGCGCTTCTGGTGCCGGCCAACCGCTTCGAGTTCCTGGAATGCCGGGCGGCGCTCGAAGCCGTCCGCGCGCACGATCTGGATGCCGACGAGATCGGCGCGGGCGCGCTCGACGTTTTGGCGCAGCATCTCATGGGGCTGGCCTGCGCGGCGCCGTTCGATCCGGACGAGACGTTCGCGGAGGTTACCCAGGCCGCGCCCTACCGGGCGCTCGACCGGACAGAATTCGACCGCACCCTCGGCTTTGTCGAGAATGGCGGCTACGCGCTGAAGGCCTATGCCCGCTACCGTCGCATCAAGCAGGGCACCGACGGGCGCTATTTCGCGGTGTCCGCGAAGGTGGAGCGCCAGCACCGGCTCAACGCCGGCACCATCGTGGCGGCCCCGACGCTTGCCGTGCAGTATCGCGGCGGGCGCAAGCTCGGCGAGGTCGAGGAGTATTTCGCGCTCAGCTTGGTTCCGGGCGATGTGTTCCCGTTTTCGGGCCGGCTGCTCCGCTTCGAGGGCCTGCGCGAGACGACGCTGATCGTCTCCGCCGCCCGGCAGGCGCAAAGCGTCCGCGTCCCGGTCTATGCCGGCGGCAGACTGCCGCTTTCGACCAATCTGGCGGACCGGGTGCGCGAGCTGATCGCCAACCCCCGCCAGTGGGGGATCTTCCCCAAGGATGTGCATGAATGGCTCCACCTGCAGCGCTCCATCTCCACCCTGCCCGCGCCCGGCCGGCTGTTGGTGGAGACCTTCCCGCGCGGCACCGGGCCCTCGCGCCGGCAGTTCATGGTGGCCTACAGCTTCGAAGGCCGCAACGCGCATCAGTCGCTCGGCCTCCTGATCACACGGCGGATGGAGCGGCTCGGGCTCAAGCCTTTGGGATTCGTCGGCTCCGACTATGTGCTCGCGGTCTGGTCCATGGAGCGGGTCACGGACCCGGCGCCGCTTTTCGCATCCGATCTGCTGGACGAAGAGCTCAGGGAGTGGATGGCCGAAAGCGCGCTGATGAAGCGCTCCTTCCGCAACGTGGCGGTGATCTCCGGCCTGCTCGAGCGCAAATATCCGGGCGTCGAGAAAACCGGCCGCCAGATGACCGTCTCGTCCGATTTGATCTACGACGTTCTGCGCCGCTACGACCCGGAGCACGTCTTGATGGACGCGGCCTGGGCCGAGGCCGGCGGGCGGCTCACCGACCTCGACCGGCTGGCCGGCTTCCTGAAACGCGTCCAGGGGTGCATCGACCACAGACGTTTACGCAAGATCTCGCCCTTCGCGGTTCCGGTGATGCTGGAAATCGGCAAGGAAGCCGTCTATGGCGAGGCGCTCGATTCCATCCTTTTGGAAGAGGAGGCCGTCATTCGCGACGCCACGGAGCCTGGTCATGGATGAGACGCGGGTATCCGCCAGGGAGGGCTGCCGCGCCTTCCGGCTTGGTGACGAGGAGCTGATCGCCGATTGTTCCGGCGCGCTCTATTGGCCCGCCGCCAGGCTCCTGGCCGTGGCCGATCTGCATTTCGAGAAGGGGTCGTCCTATGCGGCCCGCGGCGCCCTTCTGCCGCCTTACGACACGCGCGCCACGCTGGAGCGGCTGGCCGCCGTTATCGCCCGCTATGCGCCCGAGACGGTCGTCGCCCTCGGCGACAGCTTCCATGATCCGCAAGCCGAAGCGCGCCTCGGCGCCGACGACTTCGAAGTCCTGTCCCGGACCGCAGACGCCGTCAACTGGGTGTGGATCAGCGGCAATCACGACCCGGAACCGCCGGCCCGGCTCGGTGGCCTGGTGCGCGAAAGCTTGAGCCAAGGGCCGCTGCGCTTCGTCCACGAAGCCAAAGGGGCCGCCGCGCCCGGCGAGGTTTCCGGTCATTACCACCCCAAGGCCACCATTCGTCGCCGCGGCCGCACCGTGGTGCGCCCGGCCTTCATCTTCGACGATCGCCGGCTGATCCTGCCCGCTTTCGGCACCTATACGGGTGGGCTCGACGTTCTCGATCCTGCGATCGCGGCGCTGATGCGCCAGCCCTTTTCGGTTTTCATGACCGGCCGCGACCGGATCTACGCGCTAACCAGCGACCGGTTGCATCTCCGCGATGTCGGCTGCCCCCCTCACCCAGCTTCGGCTAAGGCGCGGCCTGAAGGCGGCGCCAAGCCTCCACAACCCTCTCCCCCACGGGGAGAGGGCTAGGGTGAGGGGGCTATTTGTCGTTTAAGGCCGCGTCGACGGCGGCGGTGATCTCCCGCAGGGTAAACGGCTTGACCACAACATCGGCGATCAGCGCATCGAGATTGTGCGCCCGCTGCCGTTCCGCCGCGTAGCCGCTCATCAGCAGGATTTTCAAGTCGGGCACCTCGGCGGAGACCTTGAGCGCCAGCGCGATCCCGTCCATCACCGGCATCACGATGTCGGTGAGCAGCAGGTCGTAGGAATCGGCGGCGATGGCTTCCAGCGCCGCGCCGCCGTCGGCCACGGTCGTCACGTCATGGCCCGCCGCCGCCAGCGCACGGGCGACAAAGGCGCGGACCGAGTCCTCGTCTTCGGCTACCAGGATGCGCGCCATGATGCCGGAGCTATGACGGGCTGGTCGGCCATTGCAGCAGCAGTTCGAACTCCTTGACCTGCGCCGGATTGCTGACCGAAACCTCGGTGCGGTACTTGCGCGAAACACCGGGCTCGAGGCGCGCCGGGTCGGGCTGGAATTGCCAGCTATGGACCTCGGCCCCCTGGTCGTTCCGCAAGACGCCTCTGATCGCCGGAAGGTCCACGGGCACGGCACCGGCATTACGGATTTCCGGCAGGATGGTCAGGATGACAGACCCGGCGCGCCGGTTGATCTCATAGGGCGGATCCGGGTAGCCGATGGAGACGAATGTGGAGGGATGCGCCCCGGTGGCGGCGGTTTCCGCCGGGCGCGCGGTGGCCGGTTCGGTCGCCGCCGGAGGCGCCTCGGCCGGGGATGCGAATAAAGCGTAGAGGCGTTCGGATGCCGGCCAGCCGGCGGAAACGCCATCGCGGAAAATGTACAGGCTGAGCATGACGGCGACCACAAACACCCCAAGCGCGGCCCAGCCATAGGGCACCCAGCGCGCCGCCTCGACGCGGATCGCCGGCAGGTTGGCGGACCCGCGGCGCGATGCCCGACCTTCGCCGCGGCGGCTGCTGCGCCGAAGGAATTCGGTGACGTCAGGGGCCTCGGGTGCCGGCGACGGCACGGCCGGTTCGTCGGCGGCTTCGCCCGCCTCGTCCTCGAACGTCATGGGGTCCTCTTCAGCCAACTCGGGCGAGGCCTCGTCCGCCGTGGGCGTGCGCTCGCCGGACAGGGGCTGAACGGGATGCTCCGTGGCCTCGGCCGCCGGCTCGGACGGACGGTTGGCCTCGACCGGCGCGGGATCGTGATGCGCGGAGGGTCGCGGCGGGTCCGGCTGCTGGTCGACGTCCGATTCGAGTGGCGCCGGATCGGGGAAATGGCCCGGGCGGGGCGGATCCGGTGGCCTGGCTGGCTCCGGTTGTGGCGGCGGCTCGGATAGTGACGGCGCCGGCTCTTCGGGCGCGGGCTCGACCATTTGCCGCTGGCCGAGATCGAGGGTGACCGTCGGTGGCTCGGCAAACCATAGATGCATGCAATTGGCACAGCGAACGCGCCGGCCTTCGGCCCCGATGTCGGTCTCCGGCACCAAATAGCGCGTATCGCAATTTGGGCATGTAATGATCATTGCCCGAATACCTTATCGTTCAATGCCGCCCGAAAAGCCCCCGAAAAGCCCATTGAATCAATGGTATAGGCGCAAGGGCAGGGCGAAGCAAGCGAGCTTGTCCGCATCACCGCACGCCGGGGCCGGCTTTACGCTTTCCCGCCCGTGTGCAATGTTCACCGGCGAAAAAGTAGACGGCATAAATTCCGGTACCCGGCTTAATTGAATTATATTTACGAATGATCACCTTCGAAAACGTCGGCATGCGCTATGGGATGGGTCCGGAGGTGTTGAAGGACGTCACCTTCACCCTCGAAAAAGGGTCGTTCCACTTCCTTGTCGGCCCGTCCGGCGCCGGCAAGACCTCGCTTTTGAGGCTGCTCTATCTCGCCCATCGCCCGTCACGCGGGCTGATCAACATGTTCGGCGAAGACGTCGTAACGCTGGAGCGCGACGCGCTTCCGGCGCTCCGCCGGCGTATCGGCGTGGTGTTTCAGGATTTTCGCCTGTTCGATCATATGACGGCGATCGAAAACGTGGCGATGCCGCTTCGCATCGCCGGAGCCAACGGCGCCGAGATCGACGACCACGCCAAGGAACTCCTGGAGTGGGTCGGGCTCGGCGAACGCATGGCGGCGCGGCCGCCGACCCTTTCCGGCGGAGAGAAGCAGCGGCTCGCCATCGCCCGCGCGGTGATCGCACGGCCGGATTTGCTGCTTGCCGACGAGCCAACCGGCAATGTCGATCCGGACATGGCGCACCGGCTGATGCATTTGTTTGTGGAGCTCAACAAGATCGGCACCACCACCGTGATCGCCACCCACGATCCCGATCTGGTGCAGAGCATTGCCGCGCCGGTCCTGAAGATCGAGCAGGGATTCCTGACCAGCTACAAAAGCGGCGAGGCGGCCTGGGCCGCTCCGGCCCAACGGGCCCGGGAGGCCTCGTAGGCCATGCCGCGCTGGCTCAAGCCAAAAGTGCGCTTCCTGCCATCGAGCCGCGAAGGCGGCGGGCTCCTACCCTGGGTGATCGCGGTGATGATGTTTCTCTGCGCGCTGGCGATCGCAAGCGGCCTGGCGGTGTTCAACGCCGCCGAGGCCTGGCGCAGCGACCTGGCGCGCAACATGACGATCCAGATCGTCACCGCCGACTCGGCGGCACGCGATACACAGCTCGCCGCCGCCCTTGAGCTCTTGCGGGCAACGCCGGGGATCGCCGCGGCGCGGCAGGTTGCGGACGACGAGCTGACCGGTCTTCTGGAGCCCTGGCTCGGCGCCGGCAACGTAACCGACGACCTGCCGGTCCCGGCGATGATCAGCGTCGAATTAACGCCGGATTTGACCGTGGATATTGCAGCGCTCGGCGCCAAGCTGACGACCGTGGCACCCGATGCCCGGCTCGACGACCATCAGCAATGGATCGGCCGGCTGGCCGGCCTCGCCCATGGCATCCAAATCGCTGCCGCCGCGATCGTCGTGCTGATCATCGCCAGCACCGTCGCCATCGTCATGTTCGGCACCCGCGCCGGGCTGGCGTCGCATCGCAACAGTATCGAGATCATGCATCTGATGGGTGCGGAAGACCGGGTCGTCGCCGAGGAATTCCAGTATCAGTTCATGCTGCACGGCCTCAAGGGCGGGCTCATCGGTATCCTGTTTACGGTGATCACCGTGAGCTTCCTGATGGGGCTGGCCGGCGCGCTGGTCGAAGGGCTGGTGCCCGAGCTGGCCTTATCTCTGCCGCAGGCGGCGGCTATCGTCCTGATGCCGTTCTTTGCCGCGGCGCTGACCATGATCACCGCGCGGATGACCGTACGCGCCGAGTTGGCGCGGATGGTCTGATCGACCGGAAGCCGAGAGGGCGCGAGGTTGGATAAAAGGATCTTTGCCAAGAAGAAGAGGCGCGGTCGCCGGCTCGGGCGGTGGACGCTCGGCCTGATGGCGGTCCTGATTCTCGCCTGGGCGGCGGGGCTTGCCGGATTCGTGCTCGGCATGCCAGAACCCGTGGTCGAGCTGCCGCTGCGCAAGGTCGACGGCATCGTCGTCTTGACCGGCTCGGGCGGGCGGATCAACGCAGGGCTCAAGGCGCTGCGCGGCGGGCTCGGCGAGCGCATGCTGATCACCGGGGTCAATCCCGGGGTCGCCACGGACACGCTGCGCTCGGCCATCGGCGCGGGCGGCGATCTCTTTGACTGCTGCGTCGATCTCGGGCGCGAAGCCGCAGACACCAACGGCAATGCCCTCGAGACCCGATCCTGGGCGGAGCGGCACGGCTTCAAATCGCTGGAGATCATCACCACCGACCTGCATATGCGCCGCAGTATGCTGGTGTTTCGCCGCGCCATGCCGGGGATTACGCTTTACGCCCACGCCACGCCAAGCGATAAGACGATCTTCTCGGTGGCACGGGAATACACCAAGTTCCTCGTTGCCGCGGTTTTCTGAGGCCGGTCCCCGCCAATGATTCGATTCCGTCTGCTTTTCAGCGTCCTGACGCTCCTGGTCCTGGGCTATGTGGCGTTCTGGTACTGGGCCGCGGCCGAGGCGGAGGACGCGCTCAAGCGCTTTGCCCGGGAACGCGCCAATGTCGGCGAGCGGGTCGATTTCGACGCCATCCGGCGCACCGGATTCCCCTACCGGGTCGAACTGCACCTCGAGAATCTGCGGATCGACAGCCTGACCCCCTTCCCGTGGTCGGCCCACGCCGCCGAGTTCATCGTGCAGACGCAGACCTGGAGCCCGCGCCATATCATCCTGAAGGTGCCGTCGGGCGAGATGCGTTTTGCCAATGCCAGGCCCCGCCGCGAAGAGCCGTTTCCTGTGCGTTTCGAACGGCTGTCGGCCAGTGCGATTCTCGATGCGGGGGGCCTTGCCGAACTCACCGTCAGCCCCGAACGGATCACCTGGATGAGCAGCGACGAAACCCTGTTCGAGGGCGGGCCGCTGGTTCTTGCCGTGCTCCTCACGGAAGAAGAGAATCTCTCGGGCGAGGACCCGACCTCGCTGTTGGAGCCACGCCTGGCGCGGCTCGGCCTCAGGGCCGAATCGCTGGAGCTGCGTAGTGGCGTGATGGCGCAGCTGGGGCCGGAGGTCACGCGCCTGATCGGCGATATCAGCCTCAGGGGCCAGAGCTGGCCGCGTTTTACCCGCGCCTCCCTGGCCGACTGGCGCGACCGGGGCGGTACGCTCGAGATAGACCGGCTGGAGGGCGACTGGTCGGGGCTCTCGGTCGCCGCCAACGGCAGCCTGACGGTCGATTCGGCGCTCAGGCCCTTAGGGGCGGTCAGCGCCGATGTCGGCGATATCGCAGTCTTCATCGACCGCCTCGCCGAGTCCGGCTCGCTGAGCCGCGACCAGGCGGAGGCGGCCAAGCGATTCTTCGCCATGATGCAGGCCGCCGGCGCCGCCAAGGAGCCGATCCGCCTGCCGCTCGGCTTTCAGGACGGTATGATGAGCCTGGGGCCGGTGCCGATCTGGCCGCTCGAGCCGCTCTTGTAGCGCTATGACGCGGCGCGTCATCCCCGCGCTCATCCCGGCCTTTGTGCTGGCGATCCTGTTCCTCGGCTTCGGCCCCATCGCCCAGCCGCAGGCCTATCACGCCTTTGCCGACAGCCGCGGGCTTTCGGGCATCGCCAATTTCGGCAATGTCGTGTCCAACCTCGCCTTTCTCGCAAGCGGCGGCATCGGGCTCTTCATTTGTGCGACGCGGCGCCCGGAAGGCGCATACCTTGCCTGGACCGTATTCTTCGCCGGAGTCACGCTGGTGAGCGCCGGTTCGGCCACCTACCATTGGGCCCCCGACGATACGACCCTGGTCTGGGACCGGCTGCCGATGACTGTCGGCTTCATGGGCGCCTATGCAGCGCTGCTCGCCGAATTCCTGCGCCGCGATCTGGAGAAGCAACTGCTCGTCCCAGCGCTCCTGATGGGTGTCTTGAGCGTACTTTACTGGGATCTGACCGGCGACCTCAGGCTCTATTTCGCCGTGCAGGCGACGCTTTTCCTTACCGGCCTCGCCCTGCTCACCGGATTTCGCAGCGAAATCGTGGACAAACCCCTGATCCTGGCGGCCTTCGCGTCATACGGCGCGGCCTTCGCCTGCGAGCAGTTGGATATCGAGATTTACGCGTTGACCGGCGAAGCCGTCAGCGGTCACACCCTCAAGCATCTCTTCGCGGCCCTGGCGCCCGGCTGGATCGCCTTCATGCTGGCCAAGCGGCTGGCGGCCGCACCGACACCAAGTTAGTGTTCGCGGCCGAAGTCCGGCTCAGCGGTGTCCTGGCCGGCGTCGATGATCGAGCGGCGGATCTCGCGGGTGCGGGTAAAGAGTGCGTGCAGGGCCTCGCCATCCTTCCAGCGGATGGCGCGCCGGAGCGCGGTCAGATCCTCGCTGAACCGCGCCAGCATTTCGAGCACCGCTTCGGAGTTGGAGAGAAATACGTCGCGCCACATGGTCGGGTCCGACGCCGCGATGCGGGTGAAGTCGCGAAAGCCGCCGGCGGAGTATTTGATGACTTCGGACTCGGTCACCGTCTCCAGATCGGAGGCCGTGCCGACGATGTTGTAGGCGATGAGATGCGGTACGTGGCTGGTGATGGCAAGCACGAGGTCATGGTGCTCCGCATCCATCAGCTCGACCCGGCTGCCGAGCCCCCGCCAGAACGCCTTGAGCGTCTCCAGCGCGTCCGTATCGACGTCCTCATCCGGAGTCAGGATCGCCCAGCGGCCGTGAAACAATTCGGCGAACCCGGCTTCCGGCCCGGATTTTTCGGTGCCAGCGACCGGATGGCCGGGAATCAGATGCACACCTTCGGGGATAAGATCGGCCAGGTCTTTCTTCACCACGGCCTTGACCGAGCCGACGTCGGAGACGATAGCGCCCGGCTTCAAGGCCTTCGCAAACTTCTCTGTTACCGGCCGGTAAACCCCGATCGGCGTGCACAAGAGCACAAGGTCCGCATCGGCAACCACCTTCGCCGGATCGAGATCGGTCTGATCGACGATGCCGAGCCGGGCGGCGGCCTCCAGGCTTCCGTCGGTGGCGGCCGAGGCGGCGATTTCGCCGGCGAGCCCCACTTCGCGGGCGGCGCGGGCAACCGACGAGCCGATGAGGCCGATGCCGATCAGCGCGAGCTTGCCGATGAGGGGCTTTGCGTCGTTCATGCCGGGGGCCCGTCGAGGAATTCGCCGACCAGCGCCATGACCCCGCGGTTTTCGTCTTCCGTGCCGACGGAGATACGCAAATAGTTGCGCAGGTCCTCATCGGCGAAGCGCCGCACGAAATAGCCGCGACCGGCCAGGTAGCGGTCGCACGCGGCAGCGCTCTTTGTTTCGGTATCCGGGAAGCGCAGCAGGATGAAATTGGTCTGGCTCGGCACCGGCTCGAGCCCGAGGGCACGGGCCTCCGCGGCGAGCCAGTTTCGCCAGTGCAGCGTGTGCGCGCGGACCTCGGCGAGATGCGCCAGGTCCTTGACCGCCGCCGCGGCCGCCGCCAGTGCCGGCGCGGACACATTGAACGGGTTGCGCACCCGGTTCACGGCGTCCGCCATCGCCCGCGGCAGATAGCCCCAGCCGACGCGCAGGCCCGCGAGCCCGTATAGCTTGGAGAAGGTGCGGGTCATCACCACATTGTCGCGCGCGTCGCAGAGGGCGAGGCCGGGCTCGTAATCCGCCGCATCAACGCATTCCGCATAGGCCGCGTCGAGAACCAGGATCACCGCGTCGCCGAGCCCCGCGGCCAGGCGCTCGATCTCCCGCGCCGGCAGGTAAGTGCCGGTCGGGTTGTTCGGGTTCGCCAGATAGACGATGCGGGTCTTGGGCGTCACCGCCGCGAGAATGCCGTCCACGTCGGCAATCAGCTCCTTGTCGGGCACCTCGACCGCCTCGGCACCGACCGCATGCGCAATGATTTCATACATGGCAAAGGTGTTGCGCGAATAGATCACCGCATCGCCGGGCTTGGCGTAGGCCCGGCCGATCAGGGTGAGGATCTCGTCCGACCCGGTGCCGCAAATGATCCGCTCGGGATCGAGCCCGTGCGCTTCGCCAATGGCGCGGCGCAGGTCGCGGGAATCGCTTTGCGGGTAGCGGTGGGGCACGGCGGCTGCCGCCTGGGCCGCCGCAATCGCCGCCGGGCTGGCGCCGAGATTGGATTCGTTCGACGATAGCTTGGCGACCGTCTCGACCCCGGGCTGTTCGGTGCGGCCCGGCACATAGGCGTCGATCTCCAGGATCCAGGGATTGGGTGGGGGCGCGGTCATTTTGCGGGTTCGGCAAACTCTCGGGCTGCAAAGCAGCGTCTTTACTAGGGTCTCGGCCCGGCCAACGCAAAGAAAAGATCGCTTAACAAAGGCGCAGCGATTGTTATTTTGTGCCGCTTTCGGGAGGCGGCCGGGAAGAGGCGGCCAGGAAAAAACCGCATGATGTCAAATCGTTCAGGCGAGACGGGTGACAGGCTGGCCGAGGCCGGCCGGCACACGGTGTTGGCGGCCACCGAGCCGCTGGTGCTCGACTGTGGCGTTGCGCTCAGCTCCGTGCCCGTCGCCTACGAGACCTACGGCACGCTGAACGAGGAGAAGTCAAACGCCATCCTGATCTGCCATGCGCTGTCGGGAGATCAGTTCGTCGCCTCGACGCACCCTTTGACCGGGAAGCCGGGCTGGTGGGCCAACACCGTCGGGCCCGGTAAGGTGTTCGACACCGACCGCTTCTTCATCATCTGCTCCAATGTGCTCGGCGGCTGCATGGGTACGCTCGGCCCCTCAAGCCCACATCCCAAGTCCGGCCGCCCCTGGGGCCTCGATTTTCCCGTAATCACGATCGGCGACATGGTGCGGCTGCAGGCGCTGCTGCTCGATCATCTCGAGATCGATACGCTGTTTGCCGTGGCCGGAGGGTCGATGGGCGGGATGCAGGCGCTCGACTGGGCCGCGCGCTACCCGGAACGGGTGTTTACCGCCCTGCCGATCGCCGCCGCCGCCCATCATTCGGCGCAGAACATCGCCTTTCACGAGGTCGGCCGGCAGGCGATCATGGCTGACCCGCGCTGGCGGGACGGCGCCTATTACGACGGCGAAGACGGCGCCGCGCAGGGCCCGGACGCCGGGCTCGCGGTGGCGCGCATGGCCGCGCACATCACCTATATGTCGGAAGACGGGCTGACCGACCGGTTCGGCCGCGCCCTGCAGGACCGCGACGCGCTCACCTTCGGCTTTGACGCCGACTTCCAGATCGAGAGCTATCTCCGCCATCAGGGGCTGAGCTTCATCGACCGGTTCGACGCCAACTCCTACCTCTACATCACCCGCGCCATGGACTATTTCGATCTGGCGGCGCAGGCGGGCGGGCGGCTGGCGGATGCGTTCCGCGGCACCAGGACGCGGTTCTGCGTCGTCTCCTTCTCCTCCGACTGGCTCTATCCGACCGCCGAGAGCCGGGCGATCGTGCACGCCCTGAACGCCGCCGGCGCGCCGGTCAGCTTCGTCGAGCTCGAAACCAATCTCGGCCACGATTCCTTCCTGCTCGACGTTCCGGAGATGAACCGCATCCTCACCGGATTCCTGTCATCGGCGGGGCGCGCCAGGGGGATCGAGTGACCGTGGTGGCGCCATCGAACCCGCTCCGCCCCGACCTTCGGCTGATCGCCGACATGGTCGTGCCCGGGAGCCGGGTGCTCGATGTCGGCTGCGCCGACGGTATGCTGCTTGCATATCTGGTGGCGGAAAAAGACGTCGATGGCCGTGGCCTGGAAATCGACCACCGGCGCGTGCAGCTCTGTCTGGAGAAGGGGCTTTCGGTGGTGCAAGGCGACGCCGACACCGACCTCGACGACTACCCGACCGGCGCCTTCGACTACGCCATATTGTCGAAGACCCTGCAGGCGACGCACCGCCCTGCGGGGGTCTTGGACTCGCTCCTGCGAATCGCCGACAAGGCGATCGTGTCGTTCCCGAATTTCGGGCACTGGCGCGTACGCGGCCGGCTGGCCGTGACCGGGCGGATGCCGGTGACCGGCACCCTGCGACACCCCTGGCACGCAACGCCGAATATTCACCTCTGCACGGTCAAGGACTTCATCGACCTCGCCCGCGATATGGATCTGGCAATCGAGCGTTTCGTGCCGGTCTCCGACCGCGGCAAGCGGCAGGTTTGGACCGCGCTCCGCGTCGCGAATCTGTTTGCCGATTCGGCAATTTTCCTGGTCTCGAGAAAAACTTAGGGCTTTTCGCAGCATCACCGGCCCACTCCCCCACCCGACCACCGCACGGGAGTATCATTGGGTGGTCGGGTGGGGGAGTGGGCCGGTGCGGGGTCTACAGAGAATTCTTAACCCGTAGCTACGGTTCCCATCGCCGGGACCGGCTTTACCTTGCCCTCGGCCGGTACGGCGCCGAACAGGGTCTTACGGGCGTCGATCATCAGCACGCCGGCGAAATTGGGCCACAGCCGTCGGCCGAGGGGTTCGCTTGCGGCAAGGCCGCGGATCAGCGCGCCACGCTCCGACGGCGGCAGGAACAGGGCGCTGCTGGTGGCGAGCGTCTCGAACAGGCAGTCGTCGAGCATGCGCAGGATCTGCGGCCGGCTGTAGGGCCGGCCGTGACCAAAGGGCGTCCGGTCGAAGCGCGCCCAGGGGCCGCGGCGGTTCGGCAGGACCAGCAGGAGCCGGCCTTCGGGCACCAGCACCCGCCAGACTTCCCTGAGATAGGCGCGCGGGCTGCGCGCATATTCAAAGCCGTGCGCGACCAGCACAAATTCGAATGCGGCGTCCGGAATCGGCAGCGCCGCCTCGTCCACCAAAGCGGACGCATTGGGTCCCACCGCGGGCCAGCGATGGACGCCGCGCTCCGCTGGGAACAGGACCACCGTCGACGCCGCATCCGGCCAAGCGGCCAGAAAGGGCAGCGGATATCCCAGCCCGAGAATGTGGACGCCCGGTGCACTCGGCCGAAGACGCTTGAGCTGCGGCAGGATCAGATCGGCCGCCTTCCGGCCGAGCGGGGTCTGGTAGAAGGTGCGGAAATCGGCAATGTCGTGATACATCGGCCGGATCTGTCGTGCCGTCCGAGACGCGCGGCTATCCCACCTCAATACATATGCTGGCCGCCATTGATCGACAGCGTCGAGCCGGTAATGAACCCGCCCTCGTCGGCGACCAGAAACGCCACGCCGCGGGCGATCTCCTCGGCCTTGCCGAGCCGGCCGACGGGGATCTTGGCGACGATCTTTTCCAACACGTTCTCCGGTACGGCGGCGACCATGTCGGTATCGATATAGCCCGGCGCGATGGCGTTGACCGTGATCCCGAAACGCGCACCCTCCTGGGCGAGCGCCTTGGTGAAGCCGTGGATGCCGGATTTCGCCGCGGCATAGTTGACCTGGCCATATTGCCCGGCCTGGCCGTTGATCGAGCCGATATTGACGATACGGCC
>JAKSBY010000652.1 GCA_022360855.1 Sphingomonadales bacterium
GCGGGCCGGTCACCCGGCATCAGGGCGCGGCCGTGAAGGCTACGGGCCCGGAGCTCTCCAGGCTCAGGCTGTAGGTGCGTTCGCCATTGAACTCGCCCGAGTAATCCAAGGTTGCGACCTGAAAGGCGCCGGTGAACTTGTCGCCGGAGTCGAAGACGATCTCGTAATTGTCGAGCGAAGCGGCCAGGGCCTTGGCCTGAAGATCGGTTTCCGCCGCGGAGTCGGTGAAGACGCCGGTTCCGGCGACCGACAGCCGGCGCACACCGGCGCCTGCGAGGAGTTCCCGCCAGCCGCCCGACTGCTTGTTGGTGATGTCGACCGGCTCCGAATTCACCGTCAGGGACGTGGAGCGCATGCCGCCGATGGTGGTGAAGCCCTCAGGCGCTCCGCCATCGCCGATCTTGACCAGAAATCCGCTGCCTTTTTCAGCCGCCATTGAAGTCTCCTGCCTAAGAGTTGGGGTGCGTCAGGGCGCGGAAGCGCATGACGCCGTGTTGGGTCAGTCCGTCGGGCTCGCGCCGGGTCTCGGAAAAATCGAAGCGCAACAGGATAAGTTCATGCCCGGCCACCGCGAATGTGGCGCCGTGCAGGAGTTCGTAGAGCCGCGCCATGATGGTCTTGGCCTCGGTGCGCCCACGCGCCCGCGACCAGACGTGCAAGGTCAGGGCGTGGCGCTGGCCGTCGAAGGTCTTGGTCGACCAGTCCGTGGCCGCGTCCTCCCCCAAGGTGACATAAGGGAAAGCGGTCTCGTCCGGCACGTGGTCGAAAACGCCGGAGACCAGCCCTGCGAGGGTCGCGTCGCCGCTCAGCCGGCCATAGAGCGCCTGCTGCAAGGCCAGCGCCGCATCGCCGCTCATATCGTGGCCTCGATATCGCCGAGATGGGCGCGGAAGCTCGGGCCCAGAAACGGCTCGGCGGCCATCCGGCTGGTCCCAAACTCGACGAAGAAGGCATGCGGCGCGGTCGCCGCCACATCAGCGCCGTCGGCGCGGGGAGCCACGTCGATACATTCCGCAAGCACGCTCGGGCCGGCGCGTCCGGGATCGCGCTGAACAAGCACGCGCTGCCGCGCGGTCTCGGCGATCTCCTCGGCAAAGCCGTGGAGCGCACCGACGGCGCGGGCAATCGCCACCTCGACGGTCTCGTCCATTTCCCGCGCCAGTGCGTCAGCGCCTGTGGTCTGCATCGTGATCACCGCGCACCGCCTTCACGCAAGCCCAGCACGAGATAGCGCCCTGCTTCGTTCATGTCGGTCACCTGTTCGATAGCAAATCGCCGCTCACCGATCCGGGCCCGCTGGCCGGGGCGGATATCGTCGCGATAGCGCATGATCAGGCGCAAATCGGAGGTTGTCTCCAGCCCGCCCGCGGCGGGTCCTCGGCCACCCCCATCGCGAAACAGCACGGCCCAAACGGTTGCGACCCCGGTCCATGTGCCGACGAGGCCGCCGGCGCCGTCCAAGGCATCGGTGTCTACCGCCTCGATGGTGACGCGGTGTTTGAGGCTGCCCGGTTCGGGCCAACCGGCGGTCATAACGTTGTCACCCGGTAGGGCGCCCAGAGCGCGCGCGCCTGCGGCGGGATATCGGTCGCGCCGCCGACCCGGTTTTCGAAGAGATGCGCGACCGCCACGAGAATGCCCTGGCGGATCGCCTCCGGCATATCGTTCCAGCTATCGCCGTAACCGGCGGTGAAGTCGACCTCGATGCCGCCGACCTTCGGGCCCGGTGTGGGCACCGTGGCGCCGGACTTGACGACAAGAACGCCAGGCGTTGCCGAGGCAATCACGTCGAAGCTGGTTAGTGGCACGGTTTCCGGCGTGCC
>JAKSBY010000249.1 GCA_022360855.1 Sphingomonadales bacterium
ACCGTTATTTGACGAGAGCCTGAACTCGAGACTCTGAGCCTCGTTTTCCTGCAGCTTGTTGAAGATGCTGACCTCCACCGGCGATCCGTCGAAATCCTGCTGAACGTCGCTATCCTGCCAAAGCCCGCCAGCCTGCAGGAACATGTCGACCGGACCGAAGGACTTCTCCACGCGAAGAAAGACCGACGTGGTCTCGGTGTCGTTGTGGGCCGGTGTGTCGTTGTTCACAATCAGGGGGTCGGTAGGGTCCGGGGGCAATGTGCCGAGAAGCGCCCGCGTCGGCGGCGGGCCGCCATTGTTGCGCTCCAGATAATGCATGGCCACGCCGGTGCCGTTCAGGTCGCTGTATGTTGCAGAAAGCAGGACGCTGAAGTCCTCGCCATTGTCGTACTTCAACTGCCCGCGGGCGGTGAAATCGCCGTCGGTGCCGTGCGGGTCGTCGGCGCTGCCGGCGGCGAACAGATTGTTCACATACCCGTTCTCCTGGGTGTAGACGACGGAGAACCGGGAGGCGAAGCCCTCGCCCAGCGGGATGTTCGCCACACCGCGAAATTCGAGGAGATCGCGTGAGCCGTAGGACGCGCCAATCTGTCCGCTGAATTCGCTGTCCGGCTCGTTCGCGATGACATTCACCACGCCACCGGTCGCGTTGCGGCCATAGAGGGTCCCCTGCGGGCCGCGCAGCACTTCAATCCGGTTGATGTCATAGAAGATGGCGCTGTTGCCTGCCGGCCGCGGGATATAGAGGTTATCGATATAAAAGGCGACGCCCGGGTCGGAGATCGACGATGTCCCCTGCAACCCGATCCCCCTGAGCGAGACTTTGAAGCCGTCCTGCTCCTGCCCGACGTGCAAACCGGGAACATAGGATTGGAAGTTGGAAAGATCGTCGATGCCGCGGGACTCCAGCGAATTGCCGCTAAATGCGGAAATCGCGAGCGCGGCGTCCTGAAGATTCTCCTCGCGCTTCTCGGCGGTAACGGTGATCTGCTCGATCGCAACGAGACGGCCAACTCTGTCGCCTTCTGACGACGCTTGCGCGTTGACCCACTCAGGCAACATCGCGACGGCGACGGCCAAAGCGGATACTGCATGCAGTTTCATGCTTTTCCTCCCGGTTCCCAAGTGCCCCGTTTGGCAGGGCACTGCAATTTTCATAACTCTTCTGGAGCGAAAGTTAACATTCTTGCATGCAAGTTGCAATGTGAGCTGTGTA
>JAKSBY010000453.1 GCA_022360855.1 Sphingomonadales bacterium
ATGGGCGCGCCGAAGGCCGAGGTGCCGCTCAGCCGCTGTTCGACCACGTAGCCGCCGGCATCCAGCATCATCTCGTTTCGCAGCGTGAAATCGCGGTTGTTCCATTGGATGCGCATGTCCGAGACGATGGTGCCGTCGGTCTCTACCGTGACGGTCTGTTCCCCCGCCGGCGCGCCTTCGTTCCACCATTCGTATTCGGTGATGCGTGGCTCCGCCGCCGGGCCGCCGGCAAGCGAGGCGGCGAGCCATAAGGCGACAGCGACCAGCCCGGCAGGTGCTTTTTTCATTGCGGCAGCCTTTCGTGATGCCAGAGCGGCGGCAGCTTCCGCGCACGCGGCCAGATCTCGTCAAGGGTATCGGCGTCGTATAGCCGACCGTTCTTCATGACGTAGCGGAGGGCGCGGGCGTTTCGGATATCGTCGAGGGGATTGCGGTCGAGCACCACGAGGTCGGCGAACTTGCCCGCCTCGATGGTGCCGATATCCCAGGCACGGCCGATGATGCTGGCGCCCATTTCCGTCGCCGCCCGCAGGAGCTCGGGCGGGGTCAGGCCGCCGGCGGCGAGGGCCTCCATCTCCCAGTGAAAGGCAAGGCCCTGAAACTCGGCGTGGCTGCCGATGCCGATCCGCCCGCCGGCCCGCAGGACCTTCGCCGCCGACGCGGCGACGCGTGGGTACAGCCACTCTTCGGGCCGCACCCAGCGCGCCGGGCTGCTGCGCGTATCGCTGACGAAATGCGGCATGAAACGCCGCACCTTGGGGTCGTTATGGGGCGGCTGGGAGATGAAGAAATGCTCCCTGGCCGTGCTGCCGCCGCTGGAGACGATCATCAGGGTCGGCGTATAGGCGATGCCGGTCTCTGCAAACAGCCGCACCACATCGTCGTAGAGCGGCACGACAAAGGGCGCGTGTTCGTTGCCGGCGAAGCCGTCGATGGCGTGGGTCAGGCCGAGCTTGAGGTCGAAATCGCCTTCGGTAGTCGGTACCAAGCCATGTTTGACGGCAGCCTGAACGATCCATTGCCGCTGCCGCCGGTTGCCGCTCAGATAAGCCTTCACATTGGGCGTACGGTAGTGCTTGGCATAGCGCGCCAGGAGATCGTCGGCTTCCGCCGCCGAGGTCAGCCGGTTGTTGGCGAACATCCCCTTGCCGACGGACCAGGCGCGGGGGCCGATCATCAGGCCCGCGTCCAACAGGTCCTGATAGGCGAACATGTCCTGGTCCATGGCCTGAACGTCGAGGCCGGAGGTGATGCCGAAGGCAAGCGTGCTCAGGAAGCTCCAGTTCCGGAGGTCGAGAACGTCGTGGCGGATTTCGTACCAGTGCGCGTGGGTATCCACGAAGCCGGGAGTGATGAAAGCGCCGCTCACATCCACCACATGGGCGCCGGCCGGAACGTCGACCGCGCCGCGCCGGCCGAGGCCGGCAATGCGCGCGCCCACCACCAGGAGATCGGCGTCGGCCACGACCTCATCGCCGTTCATGCTGATCACGGTCGCGCCGCGGAAAAGCACCGCCCCTTCGGGCCGGTCGCGCGGCACCTCGACGCGAATCTGGAAGGCTTCCGTCGTCTGCTCGCCGCGCTGCGCCGCGTCCAGCGACCGCCGGTAATAAGTGGACCCCAGGGCCCAGGTGATGGTGCGGCCGTCGTCGGCCCAGCCGTAATAGTCCGCGCCGAACCGGGAGATCTGCACCGCCGGCAGCTCCGCGCCCGCGACGAGATTGACCACCGGCACGTCTTGCGACCGCAGCGGCACCGCGACCAGATGCAGCTGATTGGCGGCGATAGCGAGCGCCCACCGGCCGTCCGGGCTGATCACCGCATCGTCCACGGGATGGGGCGCGCCTGCATTGGTCCAGTCGTGCAGCCCATCGATTCGCAGATGGACGCGGGCGTCACTTCCGTCGTTTGCGGCCACCGAGGTGACGCCCTCGGGCGTCGTGTAGAACACCCGGTCCGAATCCCGGGTGACGAAGGGCCGCCGGCCCGTGCCCACATGGGTCACCACCTCTGCCGGGCCGCCCGCGGCGGGAATGCGCACCAGGTCGGCAAAGCGGCGCGGCGTCACCTCCTCCTGAAGCCGCATCCGCTCGACCGTGCTGGACGCGAGCGCGTAGACCCAGCGGCCGTCGGGGGAGAACACCGGATCGCTGTAGAAGGCGGCGACGTCGGTCAGCCGCTTCGCCCGCCCGCCCCTGGCCGGCACCGTCCAGACATGCCCGCTCCCGGCGGCCTCCCAGGTCACATAGGCGAGCCGCCGGCCGTCCGGCGACCAGGCCGGCTGAAACGCGGGCTCGTCGCTCTCCGTCAGGCGGCGTAACTCACCGTCTTCCAAGCGCGCCACATAAAGCCGAGCCAGCGCGGAAAAGGCGAGCCGGCGGCCGTCCGGCGACTGAACCGGGTTCTGAATGATGCGCGCCCGCACCGGGCCGGTTTCAACGGCCCGGTCGCGGATCAGCGACGGGCCAATGCCGAGCTCCACCTGCGCCGTGAACGGCACCACGGTCGCCTCGCCCGTGGCCAGGTAGATCCGCCGGATCTTGCCGCCATAAGCGGCGATCACGGCCTTGCCGTCCGGCGTGACGGCATAGCCCGGCAGAATATCGCGAAGCGGTTTCCCGTCCCGGTTATCCCGCTGCACCGGATAGGCCAGCCAACGGTCATCGCCGGAGATCAGGTCGCGGACCCTGAGTCCGGTTTCGCCGTCATGCCGCGTGCCGTAAACCAGGGTTTGTCCGTCCGGCGACAGGCGCGGCCGCCAGGCGGTCCCCGGCGCGGTGACCATCTGCCGGGTCTGACCGGTCTCAAGATCGCGCCGGGCAATGCTCCAGGCGGGAATCACATACAGGGTCGCCGCCGCCGTGCTCTTGCCGGCGTAGTAGAGAAACCGGCCATCCGCAGACGGGGCGGCGCCCAGGGCGTGGCCGGGAGCGGTCTCATCCTCGATCCTGAGGCCGGCGCCGCCGGCCAGGTGATGCTGCCAAAGCTCGAAGATGCCGTGGCGCCCGACGCGGCGCGACACGTATACCGCCGAGCCGTCCGCCGACCAGGCGGGCGAGGAAAAGCGCGCGTCTGCGACATTGGCCGACAGCATGCGCGGCTCGGACCCGTCGGCATTGGCAATCCACAGATTTTCGGCGCCGGACTGGTCGCTGACAAAGGCGATTCGGCTGCCGTCGGGCGCATAGACCGGCTGCGCGTCGAACGCCATGCCGCCGCGGATGCGCTGCGCCGCGCCGCCGGCGATCGGCACGGTGTAGAGGTCGCCGAGCAGGTCGAAGACGATGGTCCCACCGTCGGGGCTCACATCCACCGACATCCAGGTGCCCTCGTCCACTTCGAAGGCGATCTGCCGCGCCGGTTCCAGCGGCAGGCGGTCGGCCGCGTGCCCCAGCGTGCCGAGCAGCGCGCAGGCCATGACGAAGCCGACCAGCCGCAGGGTGGTCATGCGGCCGCCTTCGCCCGCCGCACGACGCGGTAGAGCCCGAGCGTGAGCGTGGGCAGCACGAAGACCAGGATGAAGCCCCAGGTGACGATGCCGTAGCCATGGGCGATGAGGCCGATAATGCCGATCTTGGTGGCCAGGAC
This sequence comes from Sphingomonadales bacterium, assembly GCA_022360855.1. Classification (GTDB taxonomy): domain Bacteria; phylum Pseudomonadota; class Alphaproteobacteria; order Sphingomonadales; family JAKSBY01; genus JAKSBY01. The sequence goes on from JAKSBY010000453.1 coordinate 3,589, forward strand.
CAGCGCGGTAAACAGAATCGCGGCGGCGATCAGCGGCCGCTGCCATTCGGCCAGGCGGCGGCCGCGGTCGGCCAGGGTGGCGGCGACACGCTCGTTGAAGGTATGCACCAGCCCGACTCCGGTCTGGATGAAGGTGCCGAGCAGGATGATCTGGAACGCGATCGCGAAGGCCGGTACCGCGAGTTGATCCAACAAGACCACCGACGGGATGCTGGCCGCGCCGATCTCCGGGTAGAGCGCCATCAGGGCGATGTAGAACAGGATACCGGGGAAGATGGCGATCAGCCCGCCGAGCCCGCCGGCCAGGAACGCCTCGCGGCGCTTCGTGATATGCCGCAAACAGAAGAACACGGCCGGCACCGCGGCCACGTTGTAGCCCGCATAGCGCAGGCCGTCGACGAGCCAGGGACCATCCGGCGCGGATGCCGTCATATTCTCCCAGATGCCGTCGCCAAAGAGCGAGACCGCGCGCAGTATGATGAAGATGTAGGCGCCGTACAGAAGCAGTGACCAGAACCCCATGAACCGCTCGATGGCCCAGGTGCCGTAGAATACGAGCACACCGATGGCCGCCAGGAGAAGCAGGCTGCCATAGACCTGAGGCAGCCCGAACCGGTCATGGATGATCTCGCCGGTGGCGGCCCCGATTACCCCCAGCGCCAAGGTCATGGTGGCCAGGAACAGCACCTCGTAGAGAAACCAGTAGCGCCCGAGCAGCCGCTGGAAGAAGCTTTTGTAATCGTAGCTGCCGCTCATGCGGCACAGCTCGAAGCTGACGGCCATAACCGCGCTCCACACCACCGCAACCATGACCATGCCCAAGAGACCGCCGAGCGGCCCGCTGGGCAGAAAGAACTCGATCAGCTCGCGGCCGGTGGCGTAGCCGCCGCCGACGACAATGCCCTGAAAGACGAAGCCCGGGAGCAGAAACCTCTGAACGAAACTCATCATGCTGCGATAGAACCGTAAAATGGGGGGCAACGCTAAAACGTCGCCCCCAGAGCCGAATCATATCAGGCGCTTTACTCAGAACTTACGCGTGATGCTTCCGACCACCAAGCGGCGGGTGCCATAGAAGCAGTTGGACGTACTACTGCAGCGGTCGACGAAGATCTTATCCGTAAAGTTACTGGCATTGACGGAAAAGCGCCAATTCTCGGTATCGTAGTGCAGGATCGCGTCGAACAGCGTAATGGCCTCGCTCTCGAACGTGTTCAGCGCGTCGCCGAACTGCTTGCCGCGGTAGCGCATGCCGATGCCGAGGCCGAGGCCGGCGAGCGGCCCGGTCTGGATCGTGTAGTCGACCAGCAGCGACGCGATCACGTTGGGAACGGCAACGAGCTGCATGCCCAGATTCGCGGTGTTGCTCTCGGTGATCTCGGAATCCATGTAGGCAAAAGCGAAATTGATGGTGATCCGTTCGCGCAGGCGCGCGGCCGCCTCTACCTCGATGCCCTGCACCTTGACCTCGCCGGTCTGCACGCTGAAGGCGGGGTTGTCCGGGTCCGGCGTGGTGATGTTCTTCTGGACGATGCTGTAGGCCGCCAGCGACGCAAACACGTTGATATCCGGCGACAGGGTGCGGCCGTCGTATTTGATGCCCCCCTCGAACTGGTTGCCCGTGGTCGGCACAAACATGTTGCCCATGAAATCCGCGCCGGCCACCGGCTGAAACGACCGCGAGGCCTGGAAGTAAGGCGTTAGGCCCGAGTCGAACACATAGTTGACGCCCGCCCGGTAGGAGAATTTGTTCTCGTTGGTCTTCGCCCCGAAGGAATCCGTGCCGAGGAAATCCTGCCGCCCGCCCAGGGTGACGATCAGCTTGTCGATGCGGATCTGATCCTGCACATAAATCCCGGTCTGGTTCAGCGTGGAATCGACGAACGGGAAGACCGGACCGTCGTCGGGCAGCACGGCGTCATAGACCGGATCGAACAGGTCCAATGGCGGCGCCGCGCCGAAGCCGAACTCGGAAAAGCCGATATAGTGGCGGAAGTCCACGCCGACCAGAACGGCGTGCTCGATGCTGCCCGTGGTAAAGTTCAGATTAGCCCGGGTATCCAGATTAGCGGATTTGATGTCTTCGTTGAACGGGAAGTCGAACCGGACCACCGTACGGAAGTCGTCGGGCGTCCCGTCGAAATCCGCGTCCAGGAGGCCGCCGCCGAAGACGGCGCGTGACCGAACCTTTACGTAGAAATATTTGAAGTTCTGCTCGACCGAAATGTCTTCGCTGAATTCGTGAGCGAAGTCGTAGCCGACGCTGTATTGGTTTCGGTCGAAGAAATTGACCCCGGGCTCGCCGAGATTGCGGCCGACCGGCACCGTGCCGAACGGGTTATCGAAAATGGTTCCGAAAGCCGGCAGGAAGCCGGTGCTCTGGTTTTCCAGGTCGTCTTCCTGATAGTTGCCGAGTATCGTCAGAACCGTGCTGTCGGTCAGCTCGAAGGTGAAAGCCGGGCCGACATAGAGGCGCTTGGAGGAAAGCAGGTCCACCTGCGTTTCGCGGTCGCGGTAGAGCGCCGTGAGCCGCGCGCTGATTCCGTCGGTCAACGCACCGGTGATATCGCCATTGACCTGCACATGCTCATATTGGCCGAGCTGCACTTCCAGCTCGCCGCCGAACTCCTGCCGCGGCCGGCGGCTGGTCATGTTGACGATGCCGCCGGGCGGCGCCTCACCATAAAGCGCCGAGGTCGGGCCCTTGAGAATCTCAACCGATTCGAAGCCATAGAGGTCGGTGCCCGTATTGTTGACCGAGGCGATCGGCGCCCGCACGCCGTCGATGAACTGGACGGGATCGAAGCCACGGACCCGGAGCCAGTCGTAGCGCTCGTCGGGGCCGAAGGCCTCGCCCGTGCCGCCGGAGACGTAGCGCAGGGATTCGTTGAGGCTGTTCCAGCTTAGGAGGTCGATCATGTCCCGGGAGATCACGGTGACCGACTGCGGCGTCTCCACAAGGGGGATATCCGTCTTGTTGGCCGAACGGCCACCGGTGGAGACATATTCCGGAGCCAGCACGACAACCTCGTCCAGCGTCTCGTCTTCCTCGCCCGCCTCGTCCTGCGCATAGGCCGGCAACGGCCCCTGGGCGGCCAAGGCGACGCCGAGCGCCAAAGTGCTGACAGAAATTCCGTACCGATGCGATCCCCCCCAGCCTCGCACTTTCGTCGAGTTAAGCATTTCCTTCCCCTCGCCGGGGTTTCGCACCCGGCTTAGCTTAAGTTTCAGCAATGATTGAACAACCTGCATGAATTCCTTCGGGCCTGCCCGCGCGGCAGGGCCAATCCTTGTTGCGATCAAGTCAATTGGTGCCTAGCCCGGCGGCGCGCCATGCCCGATGGCGTCACTGTTTGGCCCGCCGCAGGTGGCACGTGCGCCGGGCCGGTTCCTATGTGTAGGGCAGACATCCCTTTTTCGGAGATCTGACAATGCGTGTGGCAATGCTTGTGGTAGCGGCGTGGCTTTGGGCACCGGCGGTTCTGGCGTCTTCGGACGATACCGGGACGGAGGATAAAGCCCCGGAAAAGGTGCTGATCGAGATCTATCGCATCGCGCCCGGCAAGCACGAGGCGTTTCTGCGCGATATCGCCGCCTTCGACAAGGCCAACGAACTGGCGGGCCTGCCGCCGCGGCAGCTCTATGTGCACAGCGACGGCGCGGGCTGGGATTTCCTGCTGATCCAGCCGGCGCGCACGCCGGCAGACAGGTCCGAGGCGTTGGAAAACGCCTGGAAGGAGCTGGAACTGCCGTCGGGCGTGCGGTTTTTCTTGAAATTCAGAGAAAATATACTCGAACACAGCGACACATTCGCTTACGGTCCGGTCAGCGCCGGCGCGGTCCTGGAATCCCTGGACTGAGTGTCCGGCGCGCCGTTGGTAAATATGTCGTTGGTTATGGTTTCGATTATGGGTATCCGCACACTTTTCCGCCTTTCCTCC
>JAKSBY010000717.1 GCA_022360855.1 Sphingomonadales bacterium
CGAGGAGGCCGACCAGCCGCTGACCAAGGCGGATGGCAGCTCGACCTATTTTGCCGCGGACATCGCCTATCACTATGACAAGGTGCGCCGCGGCGCCGAGCAGATGATCGACGTTTGGGGCGCCGACCACGCCGGGCATGTCAAGCGGACCCAGCTGGCGATCGATGCACTGACCGGCGGTGACGTGCCGCTCGATGTCCGGGTCTGCCAGATGGTCCGGCTACTTCGCGGCGGCGAGCCGGTCAGGATGTCCAAGCGCGCCGGCAGCTTCGTCACGCTGGCGGATCTGAAGAAGGAGGTCGGACGCGACGTCATCCGCTTCATCATGCTGACGCGCCGCAACGACGCGCCGCTCGATTTCGATTTCGACAAGGTACTGGAGCAATCGCGCGACAATCCGGTCTTCTATGTGCAATACGCCCATGCCCGCATTCAGTCGGTGCGGCGCAAGGCCGCCGACCTGTTTCCCGCCGCGGATATTTCTCCCGAGGCTTTGGCGGAAGCCGATCTCGCCCGGCTGAGCCATCCGGCGGAGCTGGCCCTGTTGAAAAAGCTCGCGCAATGGCCGCGCATCGTCGAAACCGCCGCGCTCAGCCATGAGCCGCACCGAGTCGCCTTTTATCTCAACGAGCTGGCCGGCGAGTTCCACGGATTGTGGAATCAGGGCAATGACGATCCAGGCCTGCGTTTCCTCATGGATGGCGACGAGGCCCTGTCGCGAGCGCGGATTGCGTTGATCACCGGCGTTCGCCTTGCCATTGCCTCCGGCCTTGCTATCCTTGGCGTCGAGCCGGTTGAGGAGATGCATTAGATTCTTTTTGACTTATCTCAGATTCGGCACCGGCCCACACCCCCACCCGGCCACCGCACGGCAGAATCATTGGGTGGCCGGGTGGGGGCGTGGGCCGGTGCCGCCTAATTCGGAAAAATGCTAATGTCCGACACCACCGAGAAATCGTCATCCGAGGAAGGCGTCCCGCCCTGGCTCGAGCCAGCCGGCGACGATGACGATATCCAAGAGCCCCGAATAAAGATGCGTACGCTCTTTCTCGCCGGCGGCGTGCTCGTCTTCATTGTTTTCGCGGTCTCGGTCTGGCTGCTTTACGATCAATCCGACGCCGGCCGGGTCGCGGCGCCCGTCTCCGTCGAAGCGCCGGACGAACCGGTACGCGAACGGCCCGCCGACCAGGGCGGCATGGAAGTCGAACACCAGGACAAACTGGTCTTCGAGGCCATGAACGGCGACTCGGCCGACGGCGAAGGCGAGCTGGCGGCTGCGCCCGAGGAGCCGACCGGTCTGCTCAACCAGACACCGGCACGGCAGCAAGCGCCCGCCGAGCAGGATCAGCGTTCGGCCGAAGCCACGCCGCCGCCGCTTCCCAGCGCCTCGGATCTGGAGTTTACCCGCACCACGCAGCCGGCCGAGAGCGACGCCGTAGCCGAGGTTGCGCCCGCCGCGTCGCCCCCACCGGTGATGTCGTCTGACGCGTTTCTCGTCCAGCTCGGGTCCTACGGCTCCGACGTGGCGGCACGCGCCGCCTGGCGCGGCATCCAGGATCGTCACGGAGGTCTTGTTGCCGGCCTGGCGTTGGACATCCAGCGCGCCGATCTGGGCGAGCGTGGCATTTACCACCGGCTGCGCGCCGGACCCCTCTATGGCCGGGACGCGGCGGATGATCTCTGCGCCTCCCTGAGGGCCGAAGGTCAGGCCTGCATCGTGGCCACACGGTAAGTGGGCGCTCCGGCTCCTGTCGTCTTCGGATGTTCGGGCACCGAGCTGAGTGCGGACGAGATTGACCTCTTTCAAGAGCTGCGCCCGACCGGCTTGATCCTTTTTGCCCGCAATTGCCGGGAACCGGACCAGGTCCGTGCCCTTGTACGGAGCTTCCGGTCGGCCGTGGCCGACGATCGGGCCTTCGTGTTTATCGATCAGGAGGGCGGTCGCGTCGTGCGTCTCGGTCCGCCGCATTGGCGTCGCGCGCCTCCGGCAAGGCTGCTGGGCGAGATCTACGGCATTGACCCGGAGCGCGGCCGTCGTGCCGCCGAACAGAATACCCGCTTGATCGCCGCCGAGCTTACCGCGCTCGGCATCAATGGCAACTGCATTCCGGTCCTGGACTTGCCGGCGCCGGATGGCCACGAGATCATCGGCGACCGCGCCTTCGCAGACGATCCGGATACGGCAATTGCTCTGGGGCGGATCGTCACCGAGACGCTGCTCCGCTGCGGCTGCCTGCCGGTGATCAAGCATATCCCGGGCCACGGCCGCGCCCGAGTCGATAGCCACGAGCATCTGCCGGTCGTCGACTGCGGCCGCGACGCGCTTGAGGCACACGACTTTCGTCCCTTTCACGCCCTCCATGACTCACCCTGCGCCATGACGGCGCATGTCCTATACGCAGACCTCGATGCCGAGCGCTGCGCGACTCACTCGGCCCTCGTCATCAATGACGTGATTCGCGGGCGAATCGGCTTTTCAGGCTTGCTGATTTCCGACGATTTGGCTATGGCAGCGCTCGATGGCGGCCTGGCCGAGCGCGCCTCACGGGCCCTTCAGGCGGGCTGCGATCTTGCCCTGCACTGCACGGGCGATATCGAAGACATGAAGGCGGTCGCCGAAGGTCTACCGGAAATCGCGCCGGAAACGGTTGCACGACTGGGCCGGGCGCACGACATGATAAGGCGGCCGGAGCCGTTTGAGCGGCCCGTCCTTGAGAGAGAGTTTGCGGAAACTGTATCGGAGGCCGGACTGGCATGGGCGACCTGAGTAACTTTGTCCAGACCCTATCGGTCTGGGCCTTGCCGGTCTTACTGGCCGTCACCCTGCATGAGGCGGCGCATGGCTATGTGGCCTACCGGTTGGGCGACGACACCGCCGCCCGGGCGGGACGGCTGACCCTGAACCCGCTCGCCCATGTCGATCCTTTCGGAACCATTCTCTTACCGCTGATGCTCTTGGTGTTCAACGCACCGTTCCTTTTCGGCTACGCCAAGCCGGTGCCGGTGCGCATCGCACGGCTGCGCAATCCCAAGCGCGACATGATCTGGGTCGCACTGGCCGGGCCGGGGGCCAATATCGCGCTCGCGCTGGCCTCGGGCTTCCTTTTGGTCCTGGCCCAGTTCATGCCGGGTTTTTTAAGTGGATGGCTTTTTGAAGTTCTTCAAATATCCATGATTTTCAACTGCTTGATCGCAGTTTTTAACATGCTGCCCATTCCGCCACTGGATGGTGGCCGGGTGCTGACCGGGCTGCTGCCGGGTCCGGCGGCGATGAAGTTCGCTCAAATCGAGCCTTATGGGCTGCTGATTCTGATCGGCGCCATCTTCGTTCTGCCGATGCTGGGCTTCAGCCTGTTCAGTCATTTGGTTGTTACGCCAACGCTGATTCTCTATTCTCTGATCCGAATGCTGTTCGGATTGTAAGCGCGAGCCATGGAAGAGCAGGCCGAAATCGTCCAATTCGACTTTCAAAGCCGCGGCACTGACGGCGGAGCCGGCGGGCTTGTTCTGAATATCGGGGGCTTCGAAGGCCCGCTCGACGTGCTGTTGATGCTGGCGCGGGCGCAAAAGGTCGATCTGACCCATATTTCGATCCTGGAGCTGGTCGAGCAATATCTCGAATTCATCTCGGAAGCGCGGCGCCTCAATATCGAGATCGCGGCGGACTATCTGGTCATGGCGGCCTGGCTCGCCTATCTCAAGTCGCGCCTGTTGCTGCCGCGTCATGAGGACGACGAGGAGCCCTCGGCCGAGGAGCTGGCAACCCGGCTGCAGCTGCGGCTGCAGCGGCTTGATGCGATGCGCGAAATGGGCGCCCGGCTGATCAACCGCGACCGGCTCGGCCGCGACGTCTTCCCCCGCGGCGCGCCGGAGCCCGTCCGTCTGGACCGGGAGGTCGCATTCGACGCCTCGCTGTTCGAGCTTCTGCAGGTCTATGGCGACCTCAGCCTGCGGCGCTCGGTCACCTCGATCCGGTTCGACCCGCGGCCGGTCTATGCCATCGAGGACGCCATCGAGCGCCTTGAAGCGCTGATCGGCCAGGCGGTGGACTGGACTTGGCTGCAGGATTTCATGCCCGATGGCGCTCTGGAAGGCGATATGCGGCGCTCGGCGATGGCCAGCATGTTTACGGCGTCCCTGGAGATTGCCCGGCAGGGCAGGGCGGAGATCCGTCAAAACGAGCCCTTTGGCCCGCTTTATCTGAAACGCCGCCGGGGACAAGAGAAAGCCGCGGACTAGATGGATCAATCCAACGAACATCTGCGCATGCTGGAGGCGATTCTCTTCGCCACGGCCGCGCCGCTTTCCGTCGACGTGCTCGCGGAAAAACTACCCGAGGGCGCCGATGTTGCGGCGCATTTGGAGACCTTGCAGAAATTTTACTCCGGACGCGGCGTAAACCTCGTGGTCGTTGGCGGCAAGTGGCAATTCCGCACGGCAGCGGATCTGGCCTTTCTTTTGCGCAAAGAGGTGCATGAGACGCGCCGTCTTTCCCGCGCCGCCGTCGAGACGCTGGCGATCATCGCCTATCACCAGCCGGTGACCCGCGCCGAGATCGAGGAGCTGCGTGGTGTTGGCCTCTCCAAGGGCACGCTCGATGTGCTGATGGAGGCGGGCTGGGTGCGGCCCAAGGGCCGCCGGCGGACGCCCGGCCGGCCCGTGACCTATGGCACCAGCGAGGAATTCCTCGAACATTTCGGGCTGGCGGCGATCGACGACCTGCCGGGGCTTGAAGAGTTGAAGGCCGCCGGGCTTTTGGAGGATGTGGACCGCGCCATGGAGCGGCTGGCGCGCCAAGCCGGTGGGAGTGAG
>JAKSBY010000799.1 GCA_022360855.1 Sphingomonadales bacterium
ACGTCATCGAGCGCATGTTCTGCCGCCTCAAGGACTGGCGCCGCATCGCCACACGCTTCGACCGCAAAATCACAAACTTCCTCGCCGCAATAACAATCGCCGCTATCGTCATATGGTGGACCTAATGAGTCCGGACCCTAATACCCCAAATTCGGGCTCAGATACCGCTCGGCTTCCTCCAGACCAATCCCCCGGCGGTGGGCGTAGTCTTCGACCTGATCCTTGTTGACCTTGCCGACGCCGAAATACTTCGTCTCGGGGTGTGAGAGGTAGTAGCCCGAGACGGCCGCGGTGGGGACCATGGCGAAGCTCTCGGTGAGCATCACATGGGCGTTCTCGCCGGCGTCCAGGAGGCGGAACAGCTCGGGCTTTTCCGAGTGGTCCGGGCAGGCGGGGTACCCGGGCGCCGGACGGATGCCCTGGTAGCGCTCCTTGATGAGCTCTTCGTTGGAAAGCGCTTCGTCCGGCGCGTAGCCCCAGAATTCGGTGCGCACACGCTCGTGCATGCGCTCGGCCAGGGCTTCGGCGAGCCGGTCGGCCAGCGCCTTCAAGAGGATATCCGAGTAGTCGTCCATATGCGCCTTGAAGTCGGCCAGCTTGGCCTCGATGCCATGGCCCGCGGTGACCACGAATCCGCCCATATAGTCGGCCAGGCCAGTATCCGCCGGGGCTATGTAGTCGGCCAGGCACTGGTTGGGCCGGCCTTCCCGCTTGGCGATCTGCTGGCGCAGGAAGTGGACGCGCGAAAGCTCCTCGCCGCGACTCTCGTCGGTGAACAGCACCACATCGTCACCGAGCGCGTTGGTCGGCCAAAAGCCGATCACCGCCTTGGCGATGAGCCATTTTTCCTCGATCAGCCTGTGCAGCATGGCGGTCGCATCGTCGAGCAGGTGGCGCGCGCTCTCACCCACCACCTTGTCCTTGAGGATTTGCGGATAGGTGCCGGCCAGCTCCCAGGTGCGGAAGAACGGCGTCCAGTCGATGCACTCGACGAGCTCGGTAAGCGGGTAATCGTCGAAGACCATGGTGCCGAGCAGTTTCGGCTTGGGCGGGACGTAGTCGCTCCAGTCCAGCCTGAGCGCATTGCGCCGCGCCTGGTTCAGGGTGATCAGCCGGTCCGCTTTCGGCGCGCCCTCGCGCTGACGGCGCAGCTCCGCGTAGGACTCGGCCACCTCGCCCGCGTAAGCGTCCCGCTCCTCGTCGGAGATCAGCTTGGCCGCCACACCCACGGCCCGCGATGCATCCAACACATGCACCGTGGGCCCGGAATAGCAGGGCGCGATCTTGACCGCCGTATGCACCTTGGACGTGGTGGCGCCGCCGATCAGAAGCGGCGTGGCCATGCCAAGCCGCTCCATCTCGCCGGCCACGGTGCACATTTCGTCCAGGGATGGCGTGATCAGCCCGGACAAGCCGATGATGTCGGCCTCGTTCTCATTGGCCGCCTTCAGGATATCGGCCCAGGGCACCATGACGCCGAGGTCGATCACTTCGTAATTGTTACATTGCAGGACCACGCCGACGATATTCTTGCCGATATCGTGTACGTCGCCCTTGACCGTGGCCATCACCACCTTGCCCTTGGCCTGAACGCCCGAGGACTGGGCGCCTTCCGACTTTTCGGCATCCAGATAGGGCAGAAGATAAGCCACCGCGCGCTTCATCACCCGCGCCGATTTGACGACCTGGGGCAGAAACATCTGGCCCGAGCCGAAGAGATCGCCGACCACGTTCATGCCGTCCATCAAGGGCCCCTCGATCACCGCGATGGGCCGGCCGAGCGCCTGGCGCGCCTCTTCCGTGTCTTCCTCGATGAAATCGGCGATGCCCTTTACCAGCGCGTGTTCCAGCCGTTTCTCCACCGGCGCCTCGCGCCAGGTCAGATCCTCCTTCTTCACGACCCCGTCGCCGCGATATTCCTCGGCAACGTCCAGGAGCCGCTCGGTGGCGTCCTCCCGGCGGTTCAGAAGCACGTCCTCGACGCGCTCCCTGAGTTCGTCCGGCATATCGGAATAGACCGTGAGCTGGCCGGCATTGACGATCCCCATATCGAGGCCCGCCTGGATGGCATGGTAGAGGAACGCCGAATGCATGGCTTCGCGCACCGCGTTGTTGCCGCGAAACGAGAAGGAGACATTGGAGACGCCGCCGGAGGTCTTGGCGCCGGACAGCTCCGCCTTGATGCGCCGCACCGCCTCGATGAAGGCGACGGCGTAGTCGTTATGCTCCTCGATACCGGTGGCGACCGCGAAGATATTGGGATCGAAGATGATGTCCTCGGCCGCAAGGCCGACCTCGCCGGTCAGGAGGTCATAGGAGCGTTTGCAGATCTCGAATTTGCGCTCGACCGTCTCCGCCTGCCCCTCCGTATCGAAAGCCATGACCACGACGGCCGCGCCGAAGCGCTTGATGACGCGGGCCTGCTCGATGAACGGCGCCTCGCCCTCCTTCAGGCTGATGGAATTGACGATCGCCTTGCCCTGCACGCATTTCAGCCCGGCCTCGATCACCGACCATTTGGAGGAATCGATCATGATCGGCACCCGCGCCACGTCGGGCTCGGCGGCGATCAGATTGAGGAAACGGCACATGGCCGCCTCGGAATCGAGCATCGCCTCGTCCATGTTGACGTCGATGATCTGGGCGCCGTTCTCCACCTGGTCGCGAGCGATGGAGACGGCGGCCTCGAAGTCGTCTTCGAGGATCAGCCGCTTGAACTTGGCGGAACCGGTGACGTTGGTGCGCTCACCGATATTGATGAACTGGGCGATGGGCTTGGTCATGCGGGAATCGTGACCGCCTCCAGGCCGGAAAGCCGCATGGCGCGCGGAATGGCCGGCACCTGCCGCGGGGCGATACCGGCCAGCGCCTCGGCAATGGCGGCGATATGGTCGGGCGTCGTGCCGCAGCAGCCACCGACGATGTTCAAGAATCCACTCTCGGCCCATTCGGCGAGGTGCCGGGCCGTCTCCTCCGGCGGCTCGTCATAGGCGCCGAGCGCGTTCGGCAGCCCGGCATTGGGATAGGCGCAGATCAGCGTATCGGCCATCTCCGAGAGGACAGCGATATGCGGGCGTAGCTGCTCGGCGCCGAAGGAGCAGTTGAGGCCGACCGAGAAAGGCGCGGCATGACGGACCGAATGCAAGAAGGCCTCCGGCGTCTGGCCTGAGAGGTTGCGCCCGGCCAAATCCGTGATGGTGACCGAGACCATGACCGGCCAGGTCTCGCCCCTGTCCTCGAACAGCTCGTCGATGGCCACCAGCGCCGCCTTGGCGTTCAACGTATCGAAGATGGTCTCGACCAGGAGGAGGTCGACACCGCCGTCCACCAGCGCCTCCGCCTGCTCGCGGTAGACCTCCTTCATTTCGTCGAAGGTTACTGCGCGGTAGCTCGGCCGGTTGACGTCGGGCGAGAGCGACAGGGTCTTGTTGGTCGGGCCCATGGCGCCGGCCACGAAGCGCGGCTTTTCCGGCGTTTCGGCGGTGCGCTTGTCGGCTTCCCGGCGGATTACCTCGGCGGCGGCCACGTTGATCTCACGCACCAGCGACTCGGCCCCGTAATCCGCCTGCGAGATGCGGTTGGCGTTGAAGGTGTTGGTCGCCACCAGGTCCGCGCCCGCGTCCAGGTAATCGTTGACGATGGCGGCGATCACGTCCGCCCGGGTCAGATTGACCAGGTCGTTATTGCCCTTCTGCTCGTGATTCAGATGGCCGTATTTGCCGCGGAAGTCCTCCTCGGTCAGCTTGCGCCGCTGGATTTCCGTGCCATAGGGCCCGTCCTTAATCAGAATGCGCTCGGACGCGGCCTTTTGCAGCGCCGCGAGGCGGCCTTCACGTGTTTCCATGGATCAGCTCCGTGTCAGGATGTGGCGGCGACCGCCGCCGGCTCGGCCGCAGCGGCGCGGTGGCCCAGCATGTGGCAGATGGCAAAGGTCAGATCGGCGCGGTTCAGCGTATAAAAGTGGAACTCCCGGGCCCCGCCGGCGTAAAGCCGCCGGCACATTTCGCCGGCAACCGAAGCGGCCACGAGCTGGCGGGTAGACGGGCGGTCGTCGAGCCCCTCGAACAACTCCGCCAGCCAGCCCGGCACCGTGGCACCGCACATTTTGGCGAAGCGCATGAGCTGGCCGACATTGGTGACCGGAAGGATGCCCGGCACCACCGGCACGTCGATGCCGAAGGACCGCACGTGTTCCAGGAACCGGAAATAGAGGTCCGGCTCGAAGAAGAACTGCGTGATGGCACGGCTGGCGCCGGCATCGACCTTGCGCTTGAGATTATCGAGATCGGCGGCCAGATTGGCGCTGTCCGGGTGGCATTCGGGATAAGCGGCGACGGTGACGTCGAAATCGGCGACGGCGCGGATGCCCGCCACCAGTTCGGCCGCATTCGCATAGCCCTCGGGATGCGCCGCATAGGCCGTGCCCGGCTCCGGCATATCGCCCCGCAGCGCCACGATATGGCGCACGCCGGCCTGCCAATAGCCGTCGATGATCTCGTCGATTTCGCCGCGCGCGGCACCGACACAGGTAAGGTGCGCCGCCGGGGTCAGTCCGGTCTCGTCCAGGATACGCCGCACGGTCGCATGGGTGCGCTCGCGGGTCGAGCCGCCGGCCCCGTAAGTCACCGAAACAAAGCGCGGCGCCAAAGGCTCCAGGCTTTTGATGGAGGCCCACAGCGTCTCCTCCATCTTCTCCGTCTTCGGCGGAAAGAATTCGAAGCTGACCGCCACATCCTCCGCCGCCTCGGCGAAGATCGACGGTCGCCAGCCGCGTGCCTGATCGATCGCGCTCACGAGACCACCTCCAGCTTCGGCGCGCCTTTCCGCTTCTTGGGCACCGACGTGAAATGCCAGATCGTTACCGTGAGACGACTGCCGCCGAAATGCATGATTTCCTGTGTTTCCAAACCTGCCGATGCGCCCCAGGCCACCACTTCCTCATCACCGAAGCCGAGCCGGCGATGGGCATGCTCGTCGCGGAGAAAGTCCAGACTATGCGGCGCGAAATCGACGACCAGAACGTCGCCACCCGGCCGCAACACGCGGGCCGCTTCGCGGATGGCTGCCCCGGGATCGTCGGCGAAATGCAAAACCTGGTGAAAGATCACCGCATCCTGGCTGTTTTCGTCCAGCGGCACACTGTACATGTTGGCCAGCCGCACCTGGCAATGGGCCAGGTCGGCCGCCTCCAGATTGGTACGCGCAACGGTCAGCATCTCGTGGCTGAGATCGATGCCGATGCCGCGCGCAATGTGTGGGCCGAAGATCTCCAGCATGCGCCCGGTGCCGGTGCCGATATCCAAAAGATCGTCGACGGACTTGCCCGCGAGGGCGTTCATCAACGCGCGCTCGACCTTTTCTTCGGGCGCG
>JAKSBY010000487.1 GCA_022360855.1 Sphingomonadales bacterium
GCCTGCCAGAACGGGCGCAGGCCGGGCGGGGCGACGGGTGCGCCGAAGCTCTTGTGCCCGGTAAACATGGGGCCGATGAGATTGTCTTTCTGACGCACGAGATAGAGCAGCACGGCGAGGACGTGGAGCACGGCGAGCGCGACGATGACGTTGAAGACGAGCTCGTGCCATTCCAGCAGCATGTCCGAGGTGCGGCTGGAGACGAGATGGGCGAGCGGGCCCTCGGTGAAGTTATCCTCGTTGGCCGAGAACAGGCCGAGCACGGGCTGGACCGCGAGCGCCAGCAGCATCAGCGCCACCATCCAGCCGCCAGCCGGGTTGTGGCCGACCGTGGTTCCGCCGGCCCGTGCCAGCCAGCCCTTGAGATAGGCGATCACCGCGCCGGGGCCTTTCAGAAAGCGCGCGAAGCGCGCCGTATCACTGCCCCAGAGGCCCCACAGGAGGCGGAACAGGACCAGGGTCAGGATGGCCGTGCCCGAGGCGATATGGAGCTCCATGTCGCCTTCCTCGCCCGTGTACCAGGAGAACGGGATCAGGACGACGAGCGCCCAGTGAAAGATCCGCGTCCCCAGGTCCCAAACCCTGACTCGCGCAACGGCCCTCTCTTCGCCATCCGACATGGCCGCATCATTGCCTCGGCCGGAGGCACACCGCAAGGCTTGATTTCCCCGCGCGCTGCCCTTATGTTCCGCGCCGCTGTGACAGCCAGGACAAATCCGTAAGGATTACGACCCAAGGACAAGACAATGGCCGTACCGAGAAAAAAGGTCTCGCGCTCCAAGCGCAACATGCGCCGCTCGCACCACGCCTTGAGCACGCCGAATGTTCAGGAAGACCAGAACACCGGCGAGTTCAAGCTGCGCCACCATATTGACCTGAAAACCGGCCAGTACCGCGGCAAACAGGTCATCGAGCCCAAGGAAGAGTTCTAAACTCACCGACCGCGACGGCCTAGCCAAGGAATTCGCCGAGCTTTTTAGTCAGGTCAGCCTACGTGACCCGATACCGGAGCTGCGCGGAGGCCGATTGCGCATACCGGATTTCGAAGAAACCGGCGTTGCCCTGATCGATCCCTGGACCCCCTAAACGCGCCCCTACCTCTTGAGCTTCACACCGCCGCCGTTGTCGTCGATGAAGACGATGCCTTCGGCTTCAAGAGTTTTCTGGACAGCTTGCAAATTCGCGACGGTGCTGGGGGGCGGGCCGTCGACGCTCTCCATACGACGTATGGTTGAGAGGCCGACGCCTGCGGCTCCGGCGAGTTCTTCTGCAGACCATTTCAGGTGTCCGCGTGCCATGCGAATCTGGGAGCCTGTTATCATTGCATCTAAAGAATTCTAAAATGAACCGAAACAATTGACTTTCACATCGCTACGCGCTAGAGTAGTTGAGCTTTGAATATTGATCAAGCGGGCTCCGCAGGTGCTCCACACACCCACGAAGCCCTGACCACACCAACCTACTGAGGAGATTGGCATGGCTAATCCATCCCATAGCACAGCTTCACCTGATCCCCGAAACCCGGAACAGACGTCTAACTCCGTTCGGGCTGAGCTTGTCGAAGCCCAGGCGGCCGTTCATCCTTCGACTGGGCTCAGGACGAACGGAGTTCTGGACCCCGACACGAACGCAAGCCGCCGCCTCGGCTTTCGCGTCCGCGCCCTTCGTAAGCACCGGCGGCTGAAGCAGGAAGACCTGGCCGGACTCATCGACCGCTCGGTGGAAGCCGTCTCCGCCATCGAGCGCGGCAGGACCATGCCCGGCTACGTCACCCTGGCGCGGCTGGCCTGGGCCCTGGACGTTTCGCCCAACATACTGTTCGACGTGCCCGAGGACGCGGAGATGTCGCCGGTCCGTGCCGGGCTGATGACCGGCATCGCCGACCGCCTGCGCGGCCTGGACGACAGGAGCCTCCATCTGGCCCACCACGTCGTCGACGGCCTCGTCGCCGCCGGGAGGGCATCATGAGCGATCACAACGACGAGGTCACGGGTATCGAGGACGAGCCCGAGGTGATCATTGCCGAAGCCATGGCCCGGCGCGCGCGGAGCGAGGACACGTCTCCCGACGCCGAGACGGTGGACGTCATGGCGCGGCCCATCGACCGGCTCTATCACGGCCGCAAGCTGGGGTTTGACTAGCTCCTAAATACGGTGACAGGTACCTTATTAGGCGCCTCAATTAATGATGGTACCTGTCACCGTATTTCCTCGGAGGGGTCAGCCGATCTCGGCAATCTCAACCGCTGGCATGATGCGGTGGCTGCCCGGCCGAGCTTTCAAGCCAACCCGGTGCGCCCGCGAGATTAAGCCCCCTCACCCCGGCCCTCTCCCCGGCGGGGAGAGGGAGGAGCGCCGCAAGGCGCGGAGGGTGAGGGGGCTCGGGTCAGGAAAACAGGCTGAGTTGCCGGTCTGCCGGCTTCAGGGTACGCGCCTTCATGCGGGTCTTTTCGGTCAAGGCGGCCTCGATGGCGGCGAGATAGGGCGACGGGCTTTGCTCGCGGACCTTGCCGCGCCAGAGGCGCTTTTCCGCCCAGCTCAGGAAGAGCCGGTCTTCCGCCCGCGTCATGCCGACATAGAACAGCCGGCGTTCCTCGGCCAGCGCGGCTTCGTCCGGCGTGCCCCAGGTGAGCGGCAGGATGCCCTCCTCGGCGCCGACGATGAACACGACCGGGAACTCGAGCCCCTTGGCGGCGTGCAGGGTCATCAGCGAGATCCGGTCGGCGCGCGGGTCCCAGAGGTCGGCCTCGCTGGCCAGGGTGACGGCTTCCATGAACCGGACCTCGTCACCGCCGGCGGCCTCGGCCATCTCGTCCAGATGTCGCCACGCCATCTCCAGCTCGGCGCTTTGCTCCGGCCCGTCGGTTGCCAGCGTGCTCACGGCGGTCTTGAGGCGGTCGCGCAACGGCGTGTCCCGCCCCTCCTCCAGAGCCTCCACTAGCGCCGCCACGCCGGCGTGGGCCGTCAGCGGCCGGTTCGCCTGCTTCTGGACCGGCATGCCCGAGCGCGCAAAGGCCTCCAGCAGGGGCTCGGCCTGCGCCTCGGTGCGGTAGAGAACGGCGATGTCCGAGAAGCCGAGCTCGGCCTCCTTTGCCGCCGCCGTGCGGCCGGAGTCGATGGAAAAGAAGCTGTGCCCGCCAAGGAGTTGTTCGATGGTGTGGACGACGAATTCCGCCTCGGCCCGCTCGGTGCGGGCACTGTGAATCTCGATCTCGGCGGCCATGTCGCGTACCGCCTCGGCGATACCGCCTGCGCCCATGACTTGCGCCGAGGCGGCGACGATGGTGCCCGAGGAGCGGTAGTTGCGCCACAGCGAGATCGCGGCGGCGGACGGATAGTCCTTACGAAAGCGGGCCATGACCGACGCGTCGGCGCCGCGAAACCCGTAAATGGCCTGATTGGCGTCGCCGATGACGCAGAGATTGCCGTCCTCGCCCGCCAGCAGCTTCAACAGCGCATATTGCTGTGCGTCCGCGTCCTGAAACTCGTCGGCGGAGATCCAGCGGAAGCGTTCGCGGGTGCGGCGCAGAAGGTCGGGATGGGCCTGGAGCATCGCCAGGGCCCGGCTCACGAGATCGTCGAAATCGAGCCAGTTGCGCGCCGCCAGCGCCGCCTCGTAGCGGCGCAGCGCCTCGGCCGTCTCCCCGTTGCCGGCCTGGCCCGTTCGCTTGGCCCGCGAAATCGCGCCGAGCAGCCGCCGGGCCCGGGCCTCCGAGATATCGAGTTTCTCGTGTATGAGCGCGGCCCGTTCGGCCTCGCCGGCGATACGGAACCCGGCTTCGAGGCCAGCGGCCTCCGGGTTTTCGCGCAACAGCGCCAGGGCCAATGAATGGAAGGTATGGATCGGGATCTTCCGCCAGTCGCCCGGCAGCAGCTTGGCGAGGCGCTCGCCCATCTCCCGCGCGGCGCGGCGGGTGAAGGTGATGGCGAGGCAGGCTTCGGCCGGCGCGGCGCAGCCGGCCACCAGATGGGCGATACGGTGGGTCAGAACGCGCGTCTTGCC
>JAKSBY010000083.1 GCA_022360855.1 Sphingomonadales bacterium
CTTTGCGCTGTCGACCGCGCGCGGCCGGGCCGGCGTGGCGGTCTTCCGGCTGTCCGGGCCACAAGCCGGGGCGACCGTGGAGCGGCTCACCGGGCGTGCTCCGCCGCCGCCGCGCCGGGCCGCGCTCCGTGCCTTCCAGGATCCCCTGCGCGGCCACGAGATTGATCGCGGGCTCGTCCTGTTCTTTGGGGCGCCGGCCAGCTTCTCCGGCGAGGATATGGCGGAATTCCACGTCCACGGCGGCCGCGGCGTCATTGAGGCCATGACGTCGGCGCTCGGTGCATGTGACGGGCTCCGGCCGGCGGACGCTGGAGAGTTCACCCGCCGGGCTTTCGAGAACGGCAAGATGGACCTGACCGCCGTCGAGGGGCTGGCCGACCTGATCGCCGCCGAGACCGAGGCCCAGCGCGCCCAGGCGCTCAGGCAGATGCGGGGCCGGCTGGGCGCGCTCTACGAGGATTGGCGGTCACGGTTGGTCTCGGCGCTGGCACATCTCGAGGCGGAGATCGACTTTGCCGAAGAAGAGCTGCCCGAAGACATGTGGCAGCGCGTGAGGCCGGGACTCGAGGAACTGGCGCGGGAGATCGGGCGGCATCTCGACGACGACCGCAGGGGCGAGCGTCTGCGCGATGGCTACAGGGTCGTGCTCCTGGGTGCCCCGAACGCCGGAAAATCGAGTATTCTCAACAGCTTAGCGAGACGGGACGCAGCCATCGTGGCGGAGACCGCTGGCACCACCCGCGATGTCATCGAGGTGCATCTCGACCTCGACGGCCTGCCGGTCACCATCGTCGACACCGCGGGCCTGCGCGAGGCGACCGAGGTCGTCGAGGTGGAGGGCGTGCGCCGGGCGCTGGGCGCCGCCGAGGCGGCGGACCTCAAGCTCTTTGTCGCCGAGGCGCCGCACTGGGAGACCGACGTGGCGCGGCTCGAACCACTCCTCGATGAGCGCAGCATGGTGCTGGTCAACAAATGCGATCTCGAGCCCGGCCTCGTGCTGCCGGGCGCGGTGCCGACGGGGCAAGGCATGCTCACGGTTTCCGCCAAGACCGGCGCTGGGATGCCGGAGCTGATGACGGCGCTCGCGCAAGCGGTTTCGGCGGGCCTGGAGGCGAGCGATGCGCCGCCGATCACCCGCGCCCGCCACCGGCAAGCCTTGGAAGATTGCCGGAGCCATCTCGCCGCCGCGCTGGCGGGAGACGGAACCGCTTCGGAGGTCGTCGCCGAAGACCTCCGCCTGGCCGCCCGCGCGCTGGGGCGCCTCACCGGCCGGGTTGACGTGGAAGACATTCTCGATGTCGTCTTCGCCGACTTTTGTATTGGGAAATGATGGGATGTTTCACGTGAAACATCCGTTTTGACAGGGTCGGCCGGCGCCCATAAAGTGCGCCCGCGATTCGCCTGAGGACTTGGAGTATCATGAGCGGCTACGACGTCATCGTTATCGGGGGCGGGCATGCCGGCGCGGAAGCGGCGGCGGCTTCCGCGCGTATTGGTGCAAAGACGCTTCTCCTGACCCACAGGCTCGAGACCATCGGTGAGATGTCGTGCAATCCGGCCATCGGCGGGCTCGGCAAGGGCCATCTCGTGCGCGAGATCGACGCGCTGGACGGGCTGATGGGCCGGGTGGCCGATGCGGCCGGCATCCAGTTCCGGCTGCTGAACCGACGCAAGGGCCCGGCGGTGCAGGGCCCGCGCGCCCAGGCCGACCGCAAGCTCTATCGCGAGGCTATGCAGGCCGAACTCGCGGGCACCGCCAGCCTGACGATCCGCGCGGCAGCGGTCGAAGACCTGATTATCGCTGGCGGCGCGGAGTCGCCGACGGTGACCGGCGTGGTCACGGCCGACGGCGAGCGCATCTTGGCAGGGCGCGTGATCCTGACCACCGGCACCTTCCTCAAGGGCCTGATCCATATCGGCGAGGCGCAGATTCCGGCGGGCCGGGCGGGCGAGGCGCCGTCGGTCGGCCTGGCGGATACGCTTTACGGCCTCGGTTTTGCCATGGGCCGGCTCAAGACCGGCACGCCGCCACGGCTCGACGGGCGTTCGATCGATTGGGCTGCCTGCGCCGAGCAGCCCGGCGACGACCCGCCGGTGCCGTTCTCCTTCCTCACCGAAGTGATCACAACGCCGCAGGTGGCCTGCCACGTCACCCGGACGACTCCCGCGACCCACGCGGTCATCCGCTCCAATCTGGAGCGTTCCGCGATCTACTCCGGGGCCATCGAAAGCTCGGGCCCGCGCTACTGCCCGTCCATCGAAGACAAAGTAGTGCGCTTCGCCGAGCGCGACGGCCATCAGATCTTCCTGGAGCCGGAGGGCCTGGACGACCACACGGTCTATCCCAACGGCATCTCCACTTCGCTGCCCGAGGACGTGCAACAGGCGCTGATCGCCTCAATCCCGGGGCTGGAACGGGCCGAAATCCTACGGCCGGGCTACGCCATCGAATATGATTTCGTCGACCCCCGCGAGCTCAAGCCGACTTTGGAGACGCGGAAAGTCCCCCGGCTCTATCTCGCCGGCCAGATCAACGGGACAACCGGCTATGAGGAGGCGGCGGCGCAGGGGTTGCTCGCGGGCGCCAATGCGGCGCTGGCCGCCGGCGGCCAGCGCCTGATCTTCGACCGGGCCGAGGCCTATATGGGTGTGATGATGGACGATCTCATCACGCGCGGTGCCACCGAACCCTACCGCATGTTTACGAGCCGCGCCGAATACCGGCTGTCCTTGCGCGCCGACAATGCCGATCAGCGGCTGACGGCGCGTGGCGTGGCGCTGGGGTTGGTGGGGCCGCTTCGGCGCGAGGCGTTTGCGCAAAAGCGGCGGCAGCTCGCCGAAGCGCGCGAGACGCTGGCGAACCTCACCCTGACGCCGAAGCAAGCCGCCGCCCAAGGCCTCGTGGTCAATCAGGACGGCGTGCGCCGCGACGGGCTGGCGCTCTTGGCCTATCCTGACGTCACTTTCGACCGGCTCAAGACCGTCTGGCCGGAAGAGCTCGGCGGGATCGCCGCGCCGGTCGCCCGGCAGCTCGAGATCGACGCCGGCTATGCGGGCTACCTCAAGCGCCAGGAGGCGGATATCGCGCGGTACCGCCGGGATGAGGCACTGGCCATCCCGGAAGATCTCGACTACCGCGGCATTCCGGGGCTTTCCGCCGAACTCGTGGAGAAATTCTCTGCCGCCCGCCCGGCGACCATCGGTGCGGCGGCGCGCATCGCCGGGGCCACGCCGGCCGCGCTTGTCGTTCTGTTGGCCCATATTCGACGCGGGCAGGACCGCCAGGAGCAAAGACGGACGGCGTGACATTCGACCCGGACGACTTTGCCCGCACGCTCGATGTTTCACGTGAAACATTGGACCGGCTGAAATGCTACGCGGCGCTTTTGGAAAAGTGGCAGGCGCGGATCAACCTGGTTGCCAATTCGACCTTGCCGGAGCTCTGGCGGCGCCACTTCCTCGATTCCGCACAACTTTTGCCGCTGGTCCGCGCTACGGGGGCGGAGCCGGTCGAAACCTGGCTCGATCTCGGCTCAGGCGCCGGGTTTCCCGGCTTGGTGCTGGCGATCATGGGCGCCGGCGAGGTCCATCTGGCGGAGAGCGACCAGCGTAAAGGCGCGTTTTTGCGTCAAGTGATCCGCGAAACCGGCGCCAATGCCGTGGTTCACACGGCGCGGATCGAGGCGCTCACGCCCCGGCGCCCGGACGTTATCACCGCCCGCGCCCTCGCGCCCCTTGACCGGCTGTTGCCGCTGGCCGCCCGGCATATGCGCAAGGAGAGCGAAATCTGGCTTTTGAAGGGTCAACATGTTGAAGAGGAATTGACCCAAGCCTCTATATCTTGGAATATGCAACTCGAAGAGTTTGCCAGCCAAAGCGACCCCTTGGGCCGTATTTTGCGCATCAGAGGATTGACTCCGTGTCGAAAAAAGACCCCATCAGGAAACCCAAGAAGATAAGTAAAAAACCGGCCTCGTTCCTCCATCCGGCCCCCAGCAAGACCGCCAAGATCATCGCCGTCACCAACCAGAAGGGCGGCGTCGGCAAGACCACCACGGCGATCAATCTCGGCACGGCCATGGCCGCCGTCGGCCGGCGTGTCCTGGTCATCGACCTTGATCCGCAAGGCAACGCCTCGACCGGGCTCGGCATCGACCGCTCGGCACGGCAGATCTCCTCCTACGACGTGCTGATGGGCGCCGCCCCGGTGGCCGAGGCCGTGGTCGCCACCAAGATTCCCGGGCTTTACGTGGTGCCGTCGACGGTCGATCTGTCCGGCGCAGAACTCGAACTCGTCACCATGGCCGACCGCAACGGTCGGCTCAAGGAGGCGATTGCGAAGGGCGGCGTCGACGCGCGCTTCGACTATGTGCTGATCGATTGCCCTCCGTCGCTCTCGCTCCTCACCCTGAATGCGCTCGCCGCGGCCAAATCGGTTTTGGTGCCGCTGCAATGCGAGTTCTTCGCGCTGGAGGGGCTGAGCCTTCTGTTACGCACGATCGATCGGGTCAAGGCCAACTTCAACCCGGATCTGGATATCCAGGGGATTCTCCTCACCATGTTCGACCGCCGCAACAACTTGTCGAACCAGGTCGCCGCCGATGTTCGCGGTTATCTCGGCGACAAGGTCTTCAAGACCATCATCCCGCGGAACGTCAGGATTTCCGAGGCGCCGAGCCACGGCAAGCCGGCGCTCCTGTATGACTTCCGCTGCCCCGGCAGCCAGGCCTATATCCGGCTCGCTTCGGAGATGCTGCGCCGCGACCGCACGCAGCAGGCGGCATGACCGGCGAGGTGGTGAAATTGGCGGGCGACGACGAGCACAAATCCGCCAAGGCCGGTCCCTCCCGGGGCCTCGGCCGTGGGCTGTCGGCGCTGTTGGGGGATGCGGAGCCGCTGGTGGCTCCGGCCGAGGCGCCGCGCGCCACCAACCGGCTGCCGGTCGCCTTTCTCTCGCCCAATCCGTATCAGCCGCGCCACGCCTTCGCCGCGGACGCGCTTGACGACCTGACCCGTTCCATCCGGGAGAAGGGCGTGCTGCAGCCGATCCTGGTGCGCCCGGCGGGCCCGGACAGCTATCAGATCGTTGCCGGAGAGCGGCGTTGGCGCGCGGCCCAGGCCGCCGGCTTGCACGATGTGCCGGTTATCGTCAGGGAGCTGAGCGACACCGAGGCGCTGGAGCTGGCCCTTGTCGAGAATATCCAGCGCAAGGACCTGACCCCGACCGAAGAGGCGGAAGGCTATGCCCGGCTCGGCGAGGAATTCGGCTATACCCAGGAAGACATCGCCCGGATCGTCGGCAAGAGCCGCAGCCATATCACCAATCTGCTCAGGCTCCTGACCCTGCCGGCGACGGTTCAGGCGATGATCGCCGATGGCGCGCTCAGCATGGGCCACGCCCGGGCCCTGGTCGGCGCCGAGGATGCGGTAGCGCTCGCGCGAAAAATCGTCTCAGACACATTGTCCGTCCGTCAGGCCGAAGCCCTCGCCGCGGTCAAAAAGGGTGCCGCGAGCCGCAAGACCACCCGGGCCGCCCGGCCCAAAGACGCCAACACGCGGGCGCTGGAGCGCAACGTCTCCGTCGCCCTCGGCCTCAGGGTGGCGATCGATCACAAGGGCGAGCGCGGCGGCACGGTGAAGATCAGCTACAAGACCCTGGAGCAGCTGGAAGACCTTTGCCAGAAACTGGCTCAGGAGTAGAATTCCCAATTAATTCAACGTGTTACCTCAATGCGCCGGGTCGACGGGCCGGCTCGCGCCGGCGGCCAGGCTGAGGCAGGTCCGGGCGCAGACGGCCTCCGCCGGCAGGCCGGTGGTCTTGCATTGAATCTCGCCCTCGGCAAGCGTCTCCAGCGCCCGGTCGAGCTTGCCAAGCGGCCAGCGGCGGAGATCGGCGCGGAAGGCCGCCTCTTCCTTGAAGAACAGCGGCGGACGCAGCGATTTCAAGGCCGCCGCCTGGTTTTTGCCGCCGGCAACCTCGGCCTGAACCGTGTGGAGGCGTTCGAAACGGCGGCCGACAACGCGGAGGATGCCGATCGCGTTCTCGCCCGCCGCGAAGGCGCGGTCGATGAGCGTATCCAGCGCCTGAACCCGACCGCCGGTCACCGCCTCGGACAGGGCGGACAAGGCGAGCGCGGAGGAATCGACGACGACGGCTTCGACATCGGCAACGGCAATCGGATCGCCGCGGCCATGGGTGTAGAGCGCCAGCTTCTCCAGCTCGCGCCGGGAGACGCCGCGGTCGGCCCCTAAGTAACCGATCAGTAAATTACGCGCGTCGCCGGCTATCGTCAGGCCGTGTTCCGCCATTACCTGATCGATAAGGCGTTCGAGATCGGCGTCTTCGTCGCCGTAGCACGGCACGGCCAGCGCGGCGTCGTGGCCTTCGAAAAGTTGGCGCAGCTTGGTGCGCGGCCCCAGGCTGCCGGCGGCGACAATCAGGAGTCCGTCGCCTTCCGCATGGCCGAGCGCGGACTCGACCGTGGCGGCGAGCGCGTCGGTCGCGCTCTCGACTACGACCAGCCGCCGTCCGCCGAGCATCGGGATTGCCGCGAGCTCGTCGGCGAGCCGGGCCGGATCCGAGGTGAGATCGCCGGGCGCGAGACGCGCGACTTGAAAGGCGTCCTTCGGATCGTCGGCGAACTGGGCGACGAGCTCGCCGGTGCGGTCGCGCACCAGGCCGTCATCGGGGCCGTAGACGAGGACGGCGCGGAAGCGTGCCTCGAGTGCTTTGAGGTTTTTGCCGATCTCGTGGGTGCGGGCCTTGACCATATGCTCGGCCTGATCGGCTATTCGGGGTCGCGAGCGCGAAAGTAAAGCCCGACGCGGGCGGCGATGACGGCGCCGACCTCGTCCGCGGTGCGGCGCTCCGCATCGCGCTCTGCGCTAAGCGTGGCGAAGTCGGATTGCACGACATCGTAGCTCGCCGTGGCGCTTACCGTGTCCGCCAGCAGGACCTCGCCGGTCGCCTGATCGACGAGCTGAAACGGCGCTTCGAGCCGCACCGCCTCGCGGGTCACCGCCTCGTCGCCGCGAAAGCCGTAGCCCTCCTTGGTCGCGTTCAGGCTGACCACGAGCCGGTAGGCGCCCGATGCCGGCGCGCCGTAGGGGGTCAGCCGGTCCTGTAAGTCGTTGCGGACGACTTGGCCCAGCCGGTCCGGGATCGGCGCCACCTCGACCTCGGCCAGGGCGGCGCGGATGCCGGGATCGGAGTCCCGCTCGGCATAGAGCGGCTGGAAGCCGCAGGCGGCGGCCGCGAGGCAGCCGGCCAGGGCGATAACCATCCGTAATAAAGTCATCTTAGACGACAACATTGACGATGCGGTTGGGCACGACGATAACCTTCTTGATGGCACCGCCGGCAATTGCCCGCTGTACCTTGTCGGAGGCCAGGGCCTTGGCCTCGACTTCGCTGCGGTCGAGGTCCTTGGCCACTTCGATGGTGTCGCGCAGCTTGCCCATGACCTGGACGGCGATGGTCACCGTGTCATGGATCAGCCAGGCGGGATCGGCGGCCGGCCAGGGCTCGTCGGCCAGCAGGGTGTCGTGGCCGAGCGCCTGCCAGAGCTCTTCGGCGAGATGCGGCATCATCGGGCCGACCAGCCGCACCAGTGCGGTCCGGGCCTCGCTCAGCGCCTCGGCGCCTGCCGCGGCGGTATCGTTGATGCCATTCGTCAGCTCATGGATGCGCGCCACGGCCTTGTTGAAGCGCAAGGCCTCGACATCGGCGGTGACGCCGGCGATGGTGGTATGAGTCATGCGGCGCAACTTTTGCTCGGCCGCGCTTTCGTGGCCCTCCGCCGGCCCGGCCTCGGGCAGCACGATGCGCCACAACCGCTGGACGAAGCGCCAGGCGCCCTCGATGCCCTCCTCGCTCCACTGCGTATCACGCTCGGGCGGAGAATCGGAAAGCATGAACCAGCGCGTGGTGTCCGCGCCGTATTGCTCGATGATATCGTCCGGGTCGACGATGTTGCGCTTGGACTTGCTCATCGCCTCGATGCGCCCCGCCGTCACCGCGAGGCCCGTCTCGCGCTGGGCGAGCGCGCCGTCGTCGTCGGTGACGACCTCTTCCGGATAGACCCACTCGCCTTCCGAGTTCTTGTAGGTGACATGCGTGACCATGCCCTGGGTGAAGAGGCCGGCAAAGGGCTCGGTGGCGTCGAGCCGACCGTGCCGTTTCAGCGCGCGGGTGAAGAAGCGGGCGTAGAGCAGATGCAGGATGGCGTGCTCGACGCCGCCGATATACTGGTCGACGGGCAGCCAGTGATCCGCCGCCTCGCGGTCAAAGGGCGTCTCGGCCTTCGGCGAGCAGAAGCGGATGAAGTACCAGGCGGAATCGACGAAGGTGTCGCAGGTATCGGTCTCGCGCCGGGCCGGCTTGCCGCAGGCCGGGCACGGCACATCCTTCCAGGTCGGATGATGGTCGAGCGGATTGCCGGGCTTATCGAAAGTGACGTCGTCGGGCAGCTCCACCGGCAGGTCGGCGCGGGGAACCGGCAGGACGCCGCAGGCATCGCAATGGATGATCGGGATCGGGCATCCCCAATAACGCTGGCGCGATACGCCCCAGTCGCGTAACCGATAGGTAACGGTGCCTTTCCCCCAGCCGCCTTCCTCGGCGCGGCGGATCACCTCGGCGATGGCCGCGTCGCTTTCCAGCCCGTCCAGAAAGCGCGAATTGAACAGTGTTCCGGGGCCGGTATAGGGCGCGTCGCCGAGCTCCCAGTCGTCCGGCGATTCCCCCGGCGGCAGGACGACCGGCGGCACCGGCAGGCCGTATTTCCGTGCGAATTGGAAGTCGCGCTCATCCTGGCCGGGAGCGCCGAAGATGGCGCCGGTGCCATACTCCATGAGCACGAAATTGGCGATATAGACCGGCAGGGTGATGTCGGCGTCGAAGGGATGGATCACCTTAAGCCCGGTATCGAAGCCGAGCTTCTCGGCCGTCTCGATGGCCTCCGCGGTGGTGCCCATGCGGCGGCACTCGGCGATGAAGGCGGCAAGCTCCGCATTGCCTCCCGCCAGTTCGGCGGCCAGTGGATGGTCGGCGGCAATGGCGCAGAAGCTCGCGCCGAAGAGCGTGTCCGGCCGCGTGGTGAAGACGTCGATCACGTCGTCCCGGCCGGCAATGGCAAAGCTGAAGGTGAGCCCGGTGGAGCGCCCGATCCAGTTTTCCTGCATCAGCCGCACCTTGTCGGGCCAGCGGTCCATCTCTTTGAGCGCATCGAGCAGTTCGTCGGCAAAGTCGGTGACCTTGAAGAACCACTGCGACAGCTTGCGCCGCTCGACCGGCGCGCCCGAGCGCCAGCCCTTGCCGTCGATCACCTGCTCATTGGCCAATACCGTATTATCCTTCGGATCCCAATTGACCCAGGACTCTTTTCGGTAAGCGAGCCCGGCTTCGAGGAAATCGAGGAACAGCGCCTGCTGCTGCGCGTAGTAGTCCACATCGCAGGTGGCGAGCTCGCGGCTCCAGTCGATGGCGAGCCCCATGCGCCTGAGTTGGTCGCGCATGGCGTCGATGTTCTGGTGGGTCCAGCGCGCCGGGTGAACCTTGCGCTCCATGGCGGCGTTTTCCGCCGGCATGCCGAAGGCGTCCCAGCCCATGGGGTGCAGCACGTTGAAGCCCTGCATCCGCTTGTAGCGGGCCAGCACATCGCCCTGCGTATAGTTGCGCACATGGCCCATATGGACGCGCCCCGACGGGTAGGGGAACATCTCCAGCACATAGAATTTGGGCTTGGACGGGTCCTCGCCGACCTCGAAGATCCTGCGATCGGCCCAGGCCTTCTGCCACTTTTCCTCGGTTGCCTTGGCGTTATAGCGCGCCATCGCCTTATCCCAAGTTCAAATGCCGCGCGGGGTCAATCGCCAACTACCTCGATCCTGAGCTGCCGGGCGCGGGTCAGGATCGCATCCTCGATCTGCAGGGCGGTGCCTGCCTTGACCGACGCGTTGGCCCAGCTGCCCATGGAGTATTCCTGGCGGAACACCTCGACCCTGAGGCCGTCGGCGCGGAGCGCGCGGTCAAGGATGTAGACGGTAACCTTGAGCCGTTCCTCGGGCACGTCGGGATTGATGTACCAGTCGGAGATGATCACGCCGCCGGCGGAATCGACCTGCGCCATGGGCATGAAAGACAGCGTATCGAGTGCCGCGCGCCACAGATAGCCGTTGACGCCCAGTGCTGACGTCACGTCTTCATCCAAAGATCTGGCGAGTTTCTTGTCGCCGCCACCGCAGGCGGCAAGGGAGGCGGCCAGGAATGCCGCCACCACGGTCTTCGCCAGGATCTTGAAGAGTCGTCTCATGAATTCAAACTCGATCACTTTGCCAACCGGACCGTCCAATAAGATGGCAACCAAACCCCGGCGCCGACTTGATGCTCCGCCGATGAACCCAGGCCGGTGAAGTTTGGCGCGGAGAAGACCGGTTTATAGCCAGCGCCCGATCCGTTGACCAGCGACTTGTTGGCCGGCGGCGGGTAATTTCCCGAGCCTGTGCTCAGTAAGAACCGTGGCAGAAAAGCACCACCGCGGTAATAATCGTTCGTCTGGACTTGCGCGACCATCGTAAAAAGTTAAATAATCTTTGATAATTAGGAGCCGTGTCCTTTCCGGACGCGGAATTGGGAGAGTCTCCGGGTGCGCGGCAGCACGCAAATAGTGTTGATTCTCGGCCTTCTGGTCGTGCCGGCAGGCGCGATGGCCGAGGAGTCCGGCGCGCTTGCGGTCGATGAGATGGCGGTCGATGAATCGGTTGAGGCCATCCCGCCCGTCAGCACGAGCTCGCGCTCGGCGCCCGTCGCCGACCGGGCCAGCGACGATGCGGAATTTCTCTTCTTCCGGGCGAATGACGCGGTCGAGGCACGGCTGAAGGCGAGTAAGGCCGGCGAGCCGAACGCCCGGCTGAACTATTTCACGCCCCGCGCGGCAACGCTCGGCGCCGGCTTCGATTCGCTGCTCGCGCCGTCGCGCTCGGACACGCTACTGATTGACTTCACCCCGCGTTCGGCCAACGCGCATGTCGGCCTCAGCTATCTTGGGACCGATGACGAAGCGGCCAAGCCGTCCTTGGACATCGCGCTGACCTCGCGGCTCTCGATCACGACCACGGACACGTTCAGCGCGGCCAGCGAATCCTCGCTCGCCGGACTGCTCGACCGGCGCTCCTACAATGTCGGCCTCAACATCGGCTATTCCGGCTTCAATCTCGGCGCCAGCGTGATGCGCGAGGAAGGCGGGCTGTTGGCCAATTACGAGGGCTATGACGTCGGCCTCTCCTATTCGGGGTCGAGCTGGTCGACGAGCCTTCTGTTCGGCGAATACACGCGGCGCCAGGGCGGGCTCCTGTTCGGCCTCGAAGGCTTCGACAATGATTACTACTCGGTCGAGCTCGGTGCCTCGTTCCGCCTGAGCCCGGTGTTCAGCCTGTCCGGCGCGGTGCGCTATTTCGACTACGGCGCCAATTTCTGGCTCGATCCGGAAGCCGAGCCGCGCTCCGGCGTGCTCTATTTCGGCACCAACGTCAACTTCTAGAAACGGCGCAAGCCACCCTTCTCAAACCCCTCGATGGCGGCCACGCCGGCCATAGCCTTTGGCGGGATTCGCTTGACCGTGTCTGACGTCACGCCGCCAAGCGCGTAGACCGGCAGGCGCGCCATCCGGCTCAATCGCGAGAACCGGTGCGGCCCCAGGGTCGGCGCCCCGGCATGGCTCCGGGTCGGGAAGACCGGCGCCAGCAGGACCGCATCGGCCTTGCGCGCGCGCGCCCGGGCGAGGCCGGCCGGCCCATGCGCGGCCGCGGTGATCAGCCAGCCGGCCGCGCCGCGCCGCCAAAGCGCCGAGGAAAGCCGAAATTCCGGCACATGCAGGCCATGGGCCCGGACCTGCCCGGCGAGGCGCCAGTCGCCGGCGACGAGGAAGACCAGCCGTCTCTGGCGGCAGAGTGCCGCCAGGCGCGTCGCCCGCGTCCTGCGATCGGGGGCGCCGTAGTCGCGATAGATCACGCCGGAGCCGGGCGCCAGCCGGGAGATGACGGCCTCCGGGTCGGCGGTGCGTGACGGTTCGACCAGAAAGAAGGCGGTTGGAAGCCGCCGGCCGGAATATGACGATAGCGGGCGCATGGCCGGGCTATCGCATTGAACCGCCGCGGCCTCAAGTCTATTAAGACCTCTCGCAACAGGCGGAACCCCATGGCCCTCTCCAGCCAGGACATAGCGACGAATCTGGCGGCCGTCGACACGCGGATCGCCGAGGCGTGCCGGCGCGCCAACCGGGACGCGCGGCCCACCGTGATCGCGGTCAGCAAAGGCCAGCCGTTGGCGGCCATCGAGGCGGCGCTGGCCGCCGGGCACCGGGTCTTCGGCGAGAACCGGGTCGAGGAGGCGGTGGCCAAATGGCCGGCACTCAAGGAACGGTTCCCGGATGTGGAACTGCACATGATCGGCGGCCTGCAGACCCGCAAGGTTCGCGACGCGGTTGGCCTGTTTGACGTCATTCAGTCGCTTGACCGCCCGAAGCTCGCCCGCAAGCTCGCAGCAGAGATGACAGCGCAAAACAGAGTCCTTGCGTTCACCATTCAGGTCAATACGGGCGAAGAGCCGCAGAAGGGGGGTGTTGTGCCTTCCGATCTACCGGGTCTGCTGAGCCTCTGCCGCGACGAGCTCGGACTCGCGATTTCAGGCCTGATGTGCCTGCCGCCGGCGGATGAGGAGCCGTCGCCGCATTTCGCGTTGCTGGTCAAGCTCGCCCGGCGGCACGGCCTCGAAACCTTGTCGATGGGCATGAGCGGCGATTTCGAGGTCGCCGCCGCGCTCGGCGCGACCCATGTGCGCGTCGGTACGGCGATCTTCGGTCCGC
The DNA here is from genome assembly GCA_022360855.1 of Sphingomonadales bacterium. Classification (GTDB taxonomy): domain Bacteria; phylum Pseudomonadota; class Alphaproteobacteria; order Sphingomonadales; family JAKSBY01; genus JAKSBY01. The sequence continues at coordinate 12,864 of JAKSBY010000083.1, forward strand.
GGTCGGGATGATCAGGCGGGGCGAATCTCGATAAACGATCCGTAATCGACGCCGGCCAGCACGGCGAGCAGGTCGCCGAGCGCCAGCGCCACGCAGCCGGCCGTCGGCGCGTAGTCGTCTGCGGCGACATGGAGAAAGATGGCGCTGCCATGGCCCGGCACAACGGGATCGTCATTGTAGCCGAGAGGCACGATGACGTCGTAACGCCCGTCGGCGCGCCACAGCGCTTCGGTGCTGGCGCCATAGGGCAGGCGGACGGGCCGGTTATAGGCGTCGTCGGCCGGGTCGTCGCACCAGCCGTCGGCCTCGGTGAGCGTCTGCACCGGGAGGCCGGTCGGCGGCAAACTCAGTCGGTCGTCGCGATAATAGACTTCGCGTAAGCGATACCTGCCCGCGGGCGTGGCGCCGTCGCCCTCGCGCTTGGCCTCGACCCGAACGACGCCGGCGCGCCCGAGGGCGCAGCGATAGACGGTCTCGGCGGCCCGCAAGGTTCCGCGGCTTGGGTCGTCTGGGTCCTGAACCACCAGCAGGGTGTCGTCCGCCATCAGGTGAAATGCCCGGTGCGTTCGCGCTTGGCCTTGAGATAGGCGACATTGTGGGGGTTATCGGCCATGCGGTGGGGCACCCGTTCGGCGACCTCGATCCCGCAGGCGGCGAGTGCTTCCACCTTGTCCGGGTTATTGGTCATCAGCCGCACCTGTCCGTAGCCGAGCGCCTTGAGCATGGCCGCGGCCGGGCCGAAATCCCGCTCGTCGGTCTCGAAGCCGAGCCGGAGGTTGGCGTCCACGGTGTCGAACCCCTGGTCCTGCAGCGCGTAAGCTTTCAGTTTCGCCACAAGGCCGATGCCGCGGCCCTCCTGCGCGAGATAGAGAAGGACGCCACTTCCGGCCTCGCCGAGCGCCCGGATGGCGCCCCGGAGCTGGTCGCCACAGTCGCATTTCAGCGAGGCGAGGAAGTCGCCGGTGAAGCACTCCGAATGGATGCGCACCAGGACCGGGGCGTCCCTTGGCGGCTCGCCGATAACCACCGCCAGGTGTTCGCGCCCGCCGTCTCCGGGCCGGAAGGCGACGATACGCGCGTCCTCTGCGCCTTCAAGCGGGAGCTTGGCGCGCGCCACCATGGTCAGGCCCTCTGCTGTTCCCGATGGCTGGCCCTGAGCGAGCCCCCGGTCGACGACGGTCACGCCCTGCGTGCGTGCGGCGGCGGCCAGTATCTCGGATGTGCCGTCGGCCACCAGCGCGGCCGGCAGCAGCTCCGCCGTGCGACACAGGGCCAAAGCCGTCTCCGCGAGCCCGGGCGCGGCGAGCCTGGCCGGGGCGAACGGCCCGCGCAGGGGGTAGGCGAGGTCGAGGCTCGGGTCGGCCAGCGCACGGACCTCCTCGTCGCTCAGATGTTTCGGCAGCGCGATCGCCGTAAACCGGGCCCCTTGCGGATCGATAGTCAAGGTCGCGGCGCGTCGTGACGTCACGACCAGAGCCGGCCGCGCGCCGCTCAGGCGTTCGAGCGCGCCGAGCATGGCGGCCTCGGCATTCTCGGCGGCGAGGGCGGCTATGGCGCGTCCATCGCCGGTAATGACGACCGGCAGACCGCGCCTGAGATCGCCCACGGCACGGCGGCGCGTAACCTCGGCCGCGGTGTCGGCGTCAAACAGCGGCGTATCGGGGGCGTCGGTCAAGCGTCGGTGCTCCTCACTGGCGTTTGAACCTTTCTGGAACCGGGACGGAAAGAGTATACTCCCAGCCACGCCCTGTATATGCGCGAGGCGCGGACCGCTGCAAAACCCGGCCGGCTGAAAAACAAAAGCCAAAGGACAAAAAAGGACGAGCGATGAGCGCGATAAAGAAACTGCTGCTGGTGGACGACGAGGAGGAGCTGCGCGAGGCGCTGGCCGACCAGCTCAAGCTGCATGACGAATTCGAGACGCTGCTCGCCGGGTCGGGCCGCGAGGCGTTGGATGTCTTGAGCGACGGGTCGGCGGACCTGATCATCCTGGATGTCGGGCTTCCCGATCTCGACGGCCGCGAGGTGTGCCGTATGATCCGCCGCTCCGGCGTCAAGGTGCCGATCATCATGCTGACCGCGGCGGACGGCGAGGCGGACACGATTCTGGGGCTCGAATCCGGCGCCAACGACTACGTCACCAAGCCGTTCCGCTTCGGCGTGCTCCTGGCCCGCATCCGCGCACATCTGAGGCAGCACGAGCAAAGCGAGGACGCGGTCTTCGTCATCGGCCCCTACACCTTCAAGCCGGGCGCCAAGCTCCTGCTGCGCGACGAGGGTGGCCAGAAGATCCGGCTGACGGAGAAGGAAACCTCGATCCTCAAATATCTCTACCGCGCCGGCGACAAGCCGGTGAGCCGGGACCAGCTTCTGGACGAGGTCTGGGGCTACAATGCCGGGGTCACCACGCATACCTTGGAGACCCATGTCTACCGGCTGCGCCAGAAGATCGAGGACGATCCCTCCAACGCCCGTATCCTGATCACCGCCCCCGGCGGCTACCGTCTGGAGGCCGCGCGCTATCAGGCGTAGGGAGCGTGGCCGAGCAACTCTGCGATAGAGTCCTTGGCCGACCCTCAATCTGTCATTCGCCGGCTTGATCGGCGAATCCATGGGGCAACAGCCGAAGCAGTGCCTAGATGGACCCGCTGGTCAAGCCGGCGGGTGACAGTTGGGAGGTATAGAAGCTAAAGATCAAAATCCGCGATGACCGGCGCGTGATCCGACGGCTTCTCCCAGCCGCGGGCGTCTTCGATCACGCGCATGGATTTGAGCGCCGGGGCGAGGGTGGGGCTGATCCAGATGTGGTCGAGCCGGCGCCCCCGGTCCGAGGCCCGCCAGTCGCGCGCCCGGTAGGACCACCAGCTGAAGAGCCGCTCCGGCTCGGGCACGAAATGGCGCATCACGTCGATCCAGTCATGGCTCGCCAGGAGCGCCTTGAGGCGGTCGGTTTCCACCGGCGTGTGGCTGACCACGTTCAGGAGCTGCTTGTGCGACCAGACGTCGGATTCGTAGGGCGCCACGTTCAGGTCGCCGACCAGGATGGTGGGCCCTGCCAGCGCGCCGGACCAGGCGATCATCTCGTCTAGGAAATCGAGCTTGTGGGCGAATTTCTCGTTGGCTTCGACGTCGGGCACGTCGCCGCCCGCGGGCACATAGAAGTTGTGCAGCCGGATGCCGCCGGCGATGCCGGCCTCCACATGCCGGGCATCACCCTTTTTGCACCAATCGATGGATCCTGATGCATCGAGGGGGTGGCGCGACAGGGTGGCGACGCCGTGATAGCCCTTTTGGCCGCGAATGGCGGTATGCGTGTAGCCCCGTTCCGTGAACCACGCATCCGGAAAGGACGCCGTCTCGGCCTTGATTTCCTGCAGGCACAGGATGTCCGGGGCGTATTCGTCCAGGAACCTGTCGACCAGGTCGAGCCGGATGCGGACCGAGTTAATGTTCCAGGTGGCGAGACGCAAGGCCATGGACGGCATTCCCCGAGACAAGCCGTATCCACGGCGACTTCAAACCCGCCTTCAATAGCAGACGAAGGGCTCCGGTTTAACAAGCAAAGTTCAACAGGCAAATAAAAGCGCCCGGCCAGGGGGGCAGAGTGGCCGGGCGCAAGGGGTCTTTCGCAACACGGAAGGGCGAAAAGGAACGTGACCCTGTTCAGCGAGGCGCCGCCACGGCGTCGCAGGGGACTTTCGCTGACCCGTGCGGCCTCGCGGCCGCGATGATGCGGCATTTGGCGCGATAATTCAATAATCTTTAGGGGTGTGCGGCGAATTAGCGCCGTCGCGGCCGGCGCTCGAAAGTCGCGCCGCGGGGATCGTCGAATGACCACAAACTCTCTGCCAGCTCCGGCGCTTCGTCGATATCCGAAAGCGTGATCGTGGTCAAAAGGCCCTGCGCGTCGACGACCTCCCAGGAGGTGAGCGTCAGCGCGGGCGCACTGTCGCGGCCTTCGCTTTCGAGGAAATAGAGGGTCAGCGAGCCCTGGTTGGACTGGTTCGGATCGCTGGCGGTCACCGCGATGATGTTGGCGAGCGCGCCACGGCCGCCGGACAGCAGCGTCACGTCGGAATCGAAATCCACGCTCTCGGCCAAGAGCGGCGCCAGCGGCGTGTCGTTGACGGGCCAGCGCGTCACCTGGCCGACCTGATAGTCGATAAAGCTGAGCAGCTCGCCGTCGCTGACGATCAGGAGCGGCCTATCGCCGTCATATTCGAAGCGCACCCGGCCCGGCCGCGCGAAATGCATGGTGCCGGCCGACATCTCGCCCGACGGTGCCATCTGCACGAACCGGGCCTTGAAGGCCGAAATGCCGTTGAGATAGGCTTCGATGCGGTCGAGCAGGTCCTGATCATAGGCCGAGAGGCCGATTTCCACGGTTTCCAGATCGTCTTCGGGCTCTTGGCTGTTGGCTACCGACATGGCCAGCAGGAGGCCGAGCGCCAGACCGGCGGCCGCGGCGGCGGCCAGGAGCCAGACGATACGCAGGGAATCGAAGAACTTATCCATGGCCGGCCCGGTCTCCGGTGTCGTCGGGAACGTCGTCAGGCGCATGATGATCGGACCTTGCTGAACCTAGTCTGAACGGTCGGGCCTCAGTAGCTCTCGCCGTGATCGGGGGTGAGGACCTCGCGCTTGCCGGCGTGATTGGGGGCCGAGATCACGCCATTGGCCTCCATCTCCTCGATCAGGGTGGCGGCGCGGTTATAGCCGATCTTCAGCCGGCGCTGGATATAGCTGGTCGAGGCCTTGCGGTCGCGCGACACGATATCGACGGCCTTGTCGTAGAGCGACGTGGCCTCGTCGGCGCCGTTGCCGCCGGGAATGAAGGGCGAATCATAGCCCTCTTCCGGCTCCTCGGTCACCTCGGCGAGATACTCCGGCGCGCCCTGGCGCTTGAGCATGGCGACCACCGCCTCGACCTCTTCGTCCGACACGAAGGGCCCGTGCACGCGGGCGACGCGGCTGCCGGCGGACATGTAGAGCATGTCGCCGCGGCCCAGGAGCTGCTCGGCGCCCTGCTCGTTCAGGATCGTACGGCTGTCGATCTTGGAGGTGACCTGGAAGGAGATGCGGATCGGGAAGTTGGCCTTGATGGTGCCGGTCACCACATCCACCGAGGGCCGCTGTGTGGCCATGATCATATGGATGCCGGCGGCCCGCGCCATCTGTGCCAGGCGCTGGACGATGGCTTCCATATCCTTGCCGGCGATGAGCATGAGATCGGCCATTTCGTCGATGACGACGACGATCAAGGGGAGCGGCTCGTAGGCGAGCTCTTCCTCCTCGAAGACGGGCTCGCCGGTGTCGCGGTCGAAACCGGTCTGCACGCGGCGCTTCAGCACCTCGCCTTTTGCATTCGCTTCGGCGACCTTGGTGTTGTAGGCGGCGATGTTGCGCACGCCGAGCTTGGACATGGCGCGGTAGCGGTCCTCCATCTCGCGCACCGCCCATTTCAGCGCCACCACCGCCTTCTTGGGCTCGGTGACCACCGGCGTCAAAAGATGCGGGATATCGTCATAGGCGATCAGCTCCAGCATCTTGGGGTCGACCAGGATCAGCTTGCAGCGGTCCGGCGGCAGCCGGTAGAGCAGCGACAGGATCATGGCGTTGACCGCCACCGACTTGCCCGAGCCCGTGGTGCCGGCGATCAGCAGATGCGGCATGGTCTCGAGATCGACGATCACCGGTGTGCCGCCGATATCCTTGCCCAGCGCCAGCGCCAACGACGCCCGGCTCTTCTCGTAATCGGCGGAGGTCAAGAGCTCGCGCAGGTAGACCGTCTCGCGGCGGCTGTTCGGCAGCTCGATGCCGATGGCGTTGCGGCCCGGTACCACGGCGACGCGCGCCGAGATCGCGCTCATGGAGCGTGCAATATCGTCGGCGAGGCCGATCACGCGGGAGGATTTGGTGCCCGGCGCCGGCTCCAGCTCGTACAGC
>JAKSBY010000525.1 GCA_022360855.1 Sphingomonadales bacterium
CCGCGCGGACCTGTTGCGCCAGGTGAGCCGCGGCGCCGAGCATCTCGACGACCTGGATCTCAACCCGCTCCTGATCCGCGTCGGCGCCGATTTGCACGAGACGCATTCGACGCGCACCGGCCGCAACGAGGTGCCGGACACCCTGGACGCGCAGATGCTCAAGGACGCCGAGGCGGTGTTCGAGCGCGGCGAGAAGATGCAGCTCACCTATTCGGTGCGCAACACCATGCGCGCCATCGGCGCACGCTTCTCTTCGCATATCGTGCGGCGCTTCGGCATGACCGGCCTCAACCCCGACCATGTGACGGTGAAGCTCAGGGGCTCGGCAGGCCAGTCCCTGGGCGCCTTTGCCGTGCAGGGTCTCAAACTGCTCGTGACCGGCGATGCCAACGACTATGTCGGCAAAGGGCTTTCCGGCGCCACGGTGGTGATCCGCCCGCCCTACCATTCGGCGATCACCGCGAACGAAAACACCATCATCGGCAACACCGTGCTTTACGGCGCCACGTCGGGCCGGCTGTTTGCCGCGGGCCAGGCCGGCGAACGCTTCGCCGTGCGCAACTCGGGTGCCACCGCCGTGATCGAAGGCTGCGGCGCCAATGGCTGCGAATACATGACCGGCGGCACGGCGGTGATCCTCGGGCCCGTGGGCGACAATTTCGCCGCCGGCATGACCGGCGGCGCCGCCTTCGTCTACGACCGGGACGGCGATTTCGCCGTGCACCTCAACGACGATTCGGTGATCATCGAGCGCGTCACGACCGCCTATTGGGAAGGCGTGCTCAAATCACTGATCGAGGAGCACCGCCACGAGACCGAATCGCGCTTTGCCGCCGCCCTGCTCTCCAATTGGGAGACCGCGCTCGATAAGTTCTGGCACGTGGTGCCCAAGGAGATGGTCGACCGGCTCGAACACCCGCTGCGCGAAGACGAAAAGATCGAGGCGGCGGAGTAAGGCCGTCCCTCTCTTGTCATTCGCCGGCTTGACCGGCGAATCTATATCTGCACAGCGAGGGCGGTTCCCACATGGACCCGCCGGTCAAGCCGGCGGGTGACACAGAATGGTTGGTAGGGCCTAAGTCCATTCCGCTCGACCGCGGCGGGCATGCTGTTTTCCCCGCCGAAGCCATGCGCTAGAACAGAGCCATGCGCACGCTTTATCACCATGTTCTGTCGGCGCCCTCGCGGCTGATCCGCATTGTCCTCGCCGAGAAGAGCATCGAGGCGGACCTCAAGGCCGAGAAGGACTGGGAGCGCCGCCGCGACTTCCTCAAGCTCAACCCGGCCGGCGAGGTGCCGGTGCTGGTCGAATCCGGCGGCAGCGTTCTGGCCGACTCTGGCGCCATCGCCGAATATCTCGAGGAAATGTGGCCCGAGCCGGCGCTCGTCTTCGGGACCGCACCCGAGCGCGCCGAAATCCGCCGGCTCGCTGCCTGGTTCGGCCACAAATTCTCGCGCGAAGTGTCCGAATATCTGGTCGGCGAGAAGCTGTTGAAACGGTTCCTCGGTTTGGGCGAGCCGGATTCGGCGGTGCTCCGCGCCGCGGTGCATAACCTCAGGATCCATCTCGACTATATCGACTATCTGGTCGACCGCCGGCACTATCTGGCCGGAGACGTGTTTTCGCTGGCCGATGCCACCGCCGCCGCGCATCTCTCGGTCGCCGACTATTTCGGCGATGTCGACTGGTCGGCGCATCCGCTCGCCAAGGACTGGTATATGCGGGTGAAATCCCGGCGCGCGCTGCGCGGCGTGCTGGCCGACCGCATCCCGGGCCTGGAGCCGCCGAAATATTATGACCGGCCCGACTTCTGAAGACGCGCTGCGCGCCCGCGCCGCCGAGCTCGGCTTCGATGCCTGCGGCATTGCGGCCGCCGACGCCATCCCCGAGGCCGGCGCCCGGCTCGATGCCTTTCTCGCGGATGGCCGGGAAGGCGATATGGCCTGGCTTGCCGCCAAGGCGGTGCGGCGCCGGTCGCCCCAGGCGCTGTGGCCGGAAGCCCGGTCGGTGATTGCGCTTGCCATGAATTACGGCCCCGACCACGATCCCATGGACAATCTCAAGGCCCGGGGCGCCGGCAACATCTCGGTCTACGCGCGTGGGCGCGACTATCACGATGTGCTCAAGAAGCGCGTCAAGCAGCTCGCCCGCTGGATGGCCGGGACCCTGGGCGGCGAGGTCAAGGTCTTCGTCGATACCGCGCCGGTGATGGAAAAGCCGCTGGCCGAGGCCGCCGGGCTCGGCTGGCAGGGCAAGCACACCAACCTGGTGTCCCGCGATTTCGGCTCCTGGCTGTTTCTGGCCGAGATCTATTCAACACTGAAGCTCGCGCCCGACCGCCCGCATGACGACCGTTGCGGCAGCTGCCGGGCCTGCCTCGATATCTGCCCTACCGCCGCCTTCCCCGCGCCCTACCAGCTCGATGCCAGGCGCTGCATTTCCTACCTCACGATCGAGCATCAGAGCCACATCGCGCCGGAGTTCCGCAAAGCCATGGGCAACCGCGTCTATGGCTGCGACGACTGCCTGGCGATCTGCCCGTGGAACCGCTTCGCGGTCGAGGCTCGGGAGGCCAAGCTCAAGGCCAGAGAGGACTTGTCGGCACCGCCCTTGGCCGAGCTGGCTGAATTGGGCGACACGGAGTTCCGCGCACTATTTTCCGGCTCCCCGGTCAAGCGCACCGGCCGCGACCGGTTCGTCCGCAACGTGCTGATCGCCATCGGCAATTCGGGTGATCGGGCACTCCTGCCGCAGGTGACTACCCTCCTGGGCGATGCCTCGCCCCTGGTTCGCGCCATGGCCGTGTGGGCGTTGGGAGAGCTGGCCGGGTCCGACAAGGTGGCGGATTGTGCGGCACTCCATGCCGAAGGCGAGCCGGACCCGAATGTCCGCCGCGAATGGGCCGCGCTCGGGATCACTCCGGGGTAGCGGCGAAGCGCTCCAGATTGGCCCGCGCCGCATCCGCCGCGCCGCTCCCCGGCTGCAATTCCAGGATCTTCAGCCAGTCTTCCCGGGCGCCGTCATAGTCTTCCGTGAGGTGCCGGACGTTGGCGCGCTCGAGGAGCGCGTCCACTTGGTCGGGGCTGAGCCGAAGTGCGTTTTCCACATCCGCTGCGGCGGCCGGCAGGTCGTCGAGCCCGCGAAACGCGGCGGCGCGGTAGATGAAGATATCGGCGCGCTCGGGCGCCATGAGCTGGGCGCGGTCCAGGTCTTTCAGGGCATCCCGATAGGCGCCCGCCTGGCCACGCGCGCGGGCGCGGTCGATCAAAAACTCCACCATGCCGTCACCGAGGCGCTCCGGCACTTCGGTCACGGCCTGGGTGAAGGCGTTCTCCGCCTTGGCAGGGTCGCCCGCCATGAGCCAGGCATTGCCCGCCTGGCCATAAAGATCGGCGATGAGCGGCGGCCGTTCCTCCGGGGCGGGCGCGTCCTCGTCGGGAAGGCCGCGGCCGCGGCGCACTTCTTCGGCGATGGCTTCAAGCGCCTCGGCGGCCTCGCGGTGGCGGTCGAGCGCGATATAGATGATGGCGACGCAGTGGGACGCGGCGGCGCTGGCCCCCCTGTCCCGCCAGGCGAGCGCCTGGTCCAGGGTCGCCTCGGGCGTCGCGCCTGCGAGACGGATACAGGCGGCGTAGCGTTCCGCCTCGGTAAACTCCGGGCCTGCGTCCTCTTGTTTCGGCGGCAGCGGGATTTCGTCTTCGAACTGCGCGAGGGCAGGCGCACCCGCGGCGAGCAGGGCGAAAACGAATAACGCACGGTGTACGAGGCGGAACATGGCCGTTAGACTTGGCGGCAATCGCGGCATTTTCAAGGCTTTCGGAATCTGGTGAGCAGGAGATTGTTTTGCTTTGGCGTCGGCCAGTCGGCGCGGGCGCTGGCGGCGCGGCTGGGTGCGGCCGGTTGGGACTTGGCCGGCTCGACGCGCAATCCCGATAAGGTGTCGGAGCTCAGCGCCGCGGGGTACGACGCCTTTGTCTTCGAGGGCGAAACGCCATTGCCCACCGGTGTGCTCGCGGGCGCGACGCATATACTGATCTCGATCTCGCCGGGGGAGGACGGCGATGTCGTCCTGGCCCGACACAGGGAAGACATTGCGTCGCTCGACGGCCTCGAATGGGTCGGCTATCTCTCGGCCACCTCGGTCTATGGCAATCACGATGGCGGCTGGGTCGACGAAGACACGCCCGCGCGGCCCTCCGGCCCGCGCGGCCGGCGGCGCGCCGAGGCGGAGCAGGGCTGGCTGCAGCTCGCACACGACTCCGGTATTCCGGTCCATGTCTTCCGCCTGGCCGGCATCTACGGCCCCGACAACAACCCGCTGCGCGCGCTGAAAGCCGGAACCGCCAAGCGCATCGTCAAACCGGGCCAGCGCTTCTCGCGCATCCATGTCGACGATATAGCCGCGGTGCTCGAAGCCTCGATCAACCGGCCCAATCCGGGTCGGATCTACAACGTGGCCGACGACGAAGCCGCGCCGCCGCAGGACGTCGTTGCCCATGCGGCCGAGTTGCTGGGCATCGACCCGCCGCCGGAAATCCCCTTCGATTCGGCGCAGCTTTCGGACATGGCGCGGAGCTTCTACCGCGACAACAAACGGGTCTCCAACGCACGCATCAAGGAGGAGCTCGGCGTTGCTCTCGCCTACCCAACCTATCGCGAGGGCCTACGCGCCCTCGCCGCCGAGCTTTGAGGCCACTTCGTCCACCGCCTTTCGGAGCCCGATGATATCACCCGGCTCTGCCGCGCGGTGGAC
>JAKSBY010000580.1 GCA_022360855.1 Sphingomonadales bacterium
CGGACGTGACGCCGGAGCCGGTGGAAGAGAAAGCGGAGCAGAGCGTCGAACAAGGGCCGGCTGAGATCGAATCGGATGCGGAAGTGGCTGTGTCACAAGGGGTTCCGGATGCACTCGGAAAGCAAGCCATCGCCAATGCCTTTGCGGTGGAGAGCAGCCGCATCCGTCTGAGGGCCCGCGCCGACATCTGGATCCGCATTACAGGTGGTACCAACGTCATCTATGACGGGGTTCTCCGACGTGGCCAGGAGTTCGTCCCGCCGGCGCTCGACGGGTTGGAGCTGACAACCGGCAATGCCGGCGGGCTCCAGGTCTTCGTCGATGGTGAGACCGTCAAATCGCTGGGCAAATCGGGCGCGGTCGTCCGCCGCGTACGGCTCGATCCGGAGCGTCTCAAGCGCGGAACGGCGGTCGCCTCGCGCTGAATTCGGATTATGACGATTTGATGGCGCAGGCCCGGCAAGGCTTGAGCGCGTTTCACTGGCGTGATATTTCCGCCCTCGAAAGGGTGCGCCCGCTTAAGGCGGCCCGGCATTTCCAGAGGATGACGACATGAGCGTGCGGCCGTATCGCGATATTTATCGCCGCAAGTGCAAGCAGATCATGGTCGGCGATGTGCCGGTCGGCGGCGATGCGCCGATCAGCGTGCAGTCGATGACCAATACGCTGACCTCCGATCCCGGCGCCACCATCGGCCAAATCCGTGCGCTGGAGGAGGCGGGCGCCGATATCGTGCGCGTGTCCTGCCCCGACGAGGCGTCTACGGCCGCCATGCCGGTGATCTGCCGCGAGGCCGAGGTGCCGATCGTGGCCGACATCCACTTCCACTATAAGCGCGCGCTCGAAGCCGCCGATGCGGGTGCGGCCTGCCTGCGCATTAACCCCGGCAATATCGGCTCCGACGACCGGGTCAGGGAAGTGGTGCGCGCGGCCAAGGCGAACGGTTGCTCCATCCGCATCGGCGTCAATGCGGGATCGCTGGAGCGCAACCTCCTCGAAAAATACGGCGAGCCGTGCCCCGAGGCCATGGTGGAGAGCGGCCTTTATCACGCCAAGCTGCTCGAGGATAACGACTTCTTCGAGTTCAAGATCTCGTGCAAAGCGTCTGACGTGTTCCTGGCGGTCGCCGCCTATCAGGGCTTGGCCGAAGCCTGCGAGTATCCGCTTCATCTCGGCATCACGGAGGCCGGGGCGCTCCGGGCCGGCACCGTGAAGTCGTCGATCGGGCTCGGCATGCTGCTCTGGTCCGGTATCGGCGATACCATCCGGGTCTCACTCTCCGCCGATCCGGTGGAGGAGATCAAAGTCGGCTTCGATATCCTGAAGTCGCTGGGCCTCAGGCATCGCGGCGTACGCATCGTCTCCTGCCCGTCCTGCGCGCGGCAGGCCTTCCCGGTGATCAAGACCGTGGAGGTCCTCGAAGAGCGGCTCGCCCATATCGCGACGCCCATGAGCCTCTCGATCATCGGCTGTGTGGTCAACGGCCCGGGCGAGGCGCGAGAGACCGATATCGGGCTCACCGGCGGCGGCAACGGCAACCACATGGTCTACCTCTCCGGCGTCACCGACCACAAGATCACCGACGACAAGCTGGTCGACCATATCGTCGAGCTGGTCGAGGCCAAGGCGGCCGACCTGGAA
>JAKSBY010000570.1 GCA_022360855.1 Sphingomonadales bacterium
GCGGATTACCGCGGACCTTGTGGCGCGTGAGGCGTGGCAGAGCTACCGGGACGACCCGGTGCTGTCGCTCTTCCCGGTCCCGCGGGTAACGATCAGCGATGTCAACATACGCTTGAGGTTTGCGATCGCGGGTCAGGCTGGCCCTGACATCTCGAAGGCGGACTTGACCAACGCGCGCAATCAATGGGGCCAGTTGGTTGCCAGGGAGGTGTTGCCGGAAGTCTACGCCAAGGAGCCGGGGCAGGCGCTCGATGCCGGCCTGGTCAAGCAGTTGCGCACCGTATTCCTGAAGGAAACCGTTGGCGATGACGTGCTGCGGGTTGCCCTTCTCGACAATCCGTCAGGACTTGTGGCGGACGGGGTTGCCAGAATTGTTGCGATAAAGTCGAAGCTTCCCGCCGCCAGCCAGCGGCAACTGCCCAATGTTCGCATCGTGCGCGTCCGTGCCGAGCGCCAGCTCAAAACGGTGGCGGACGGCTTTTTGGCGCGTACCCGTAAGACCCTTGAGGCGGACGCGGCGGCCAAGGCCGATCTCGATGTGTTGGTAACGGAGCGCGATCTTCAGGAGATCCCGGCGGAGCGAATTCACGAGATCACATTCACCATCGCGTCCGATGATGTTGTTGTCGAGGACCCGTCGGCCACGGATGCGCGGAGGAAAGAGGATGGCGTTGATTGACAACCGGACACCGCTGTCGCTGGCCGAAACCTTGGGAGCCATGCTTTCCGCGGTGGTCGAAGCCCAGCGTCAGGCGGCGCGGGCCACCGTGGAGTTCGTTGAAGAGATCGGGCTCGAGGAAACCCCCGTCGACGGGTCGCGGCCGCTGCGGGCCGTGCAAATCCGATACGCGAAGCTGAACGAGAATTTCGAGAAGGCGGAATACGTACTCGATGTGCCGCTCCTGTCGATGGTCAATGTGCCCACGGTGGCGGTGAAGGAGGCGACCGTCGTCTTCGACTGGGAGGTGACCGAGAGCGCGGCGGCGCCGAAATCTTCGGCCGAAGGCGCTGCCCCGGCACGCGGCTCGGCGCCTTCGGGACTTGCGCAATCCCGCTTCGCGGTCGCCCCCAAAACGGCGTCGCTGCGCGGCCGGGTGGTGCGAACCAAACCGCCGCCCAAGACATCGGGATCGTCACCCGATACCGGGCGCGAGCGGGCGGCGATGGAAGTGACCGTGACGCTCGAACGCACCGAGCCGCCGGTCGGCCTCGATCGGCTGCTCGATGTGCTTGAGGTTGCGGCTTCGGAAACGCCGGCCCCCGGTGGCGCTACGGATAACGGCAATGGCGGCAGCTAAAGGAAAGCATAAACCAGATGGCCCGGGCGATCAGGAGATCCTGCAGAACCTGCGGTATTCGTCAGCAAACGCGCTCCAGGCTCTGGAGCATTTCAAGGCATCTCTGGTGGCGGCGGGATTCGTGCGCAGCGCCGATGCCTACGTGACCATGGCCGATACCCTGGTCGGACAGCGCCTGTGGTCGGTCGAGTCGGCCGATTCCGAGGTCGAGACCCGTTTTTGCGAACTGGCCGATTGCGCCGCCGAGATCGATCGCATCCTCGCGCCCTTCGTGGAGGCCATGCAAAAGATTGCGATGCTTCAGGGTCTCGCGCAAAGCGCCAGGGAAACGGCTGCCCGGGACCTGGCCGCGTGGTCCGACGATCCAGTCCTCCTCGCCCTCGATGAAGCGGCGCAGGGACTGACCACCACCGCCTTGCGCGCCCGCACCGGCCTGTCGACACGGGCACTTCGCGACCGGCTCGAGGCGCTTGAGGCCGACGGCCTGATTGTGGTGCGCCGTTCCGGGCGTCGCTCACGCTGGGTCGCGGCAAGGCGCGGCGCTACGGCAGAGGGGCCACAATCCTAGGGGCGGGCCATGGGTATCGAACAGGATCTCGAAAACTTCGTCAAAAAGAACCAAATCACCGCGCGTGACATGGCGCGTCAGCAGCAGCAGGCGCATAAGCTGGTGATCTACGGCGAGACCCATGTGGTGTTGTCACGAAAAGCGAGCTATTTCGCGCAGATGATCCGCGACGGTATTTCGCGCTACCACGCTTCGGAGCATTTCCTCAATTCGCAGGAATTGGGGGACAAGGTCGAAGACTATCTCAAGGGACGGATCAAAAAGTCGGCCCTGCCGGCTAAGATTCAGCCGATGGCGCCGGTACTCGACGCCATCGCCGCGGATACGGGCCGACGCGGTCTGGTCTTCTCCGGCTCTACCGCCAGCGGCGGCGGACGCCGGCATGCGACCATCTTCGTCAACTTCAAATCGAGCTTCGCGCTGCACAAGAAGGCTGGGCGCTTTACGGAGCAGGACAAGGGACATTTTCACATCGGCGCCTTTCACGGCGCGCGGGAGCGTCTGAGCGGCAGCGAAAAAACCACGACGCAACGGCTCATCGCCGACGGGTTCGACGTGGGCGTGGTGCGGTTGATCGTCGATGCCGGCGGCGGCTCGGTGGAAGAGGGCGACGATGGCGGTTTTGTACTCACGGCTGGCGAGGCCGCGGATGTGGAGGTGATCGGCACGTCCACCGCCTTTGATCTGGTGCCCGTTCTCAGGCGCGCCGCCGGTGGCGCACAGATCGGCGTCACCATTACGGGGAGCGGGCCGTTCTCGCGGATCAAGCCGACCGATGGGTCGGGCGCGCGGCCCTACAACCAATACTACGACGCCATCGTGTTCCTGCCGTAAGCAGCTTTGCTTGACACCGCTTCGGTTTTACCTATAGTCCGCGCGCTGAAATGAATGGGCGGGTGAGAGCCCCGTCCGCATGGGTAACCGGGCCGCTGCGAAAGGGCCCGAGGCGAAAAAGGCCACGCCCATGGCGCCAGTGGAAAGGAGCGATTCGCATGTCCAAGCGCGTTCAA
>JAKSBY010000581.1 GCA_022360855.1 Sphingomonadales bacterium
CGAAGAGATCGTCGAATTCCTCAAGGACCCGGGCAAGTTTCAGCGCCTCGGCGGCAAGATCCCGAAAGGCGCGCTCCTGGTCGGCCCGCCCGGCACCGGTAAGACCCTGCTGGCTCGCGCCATCGCCGGCGAGGCGAACGTACCCTTCTTCACCATCTCCGGCTCCGATTTCGTCGAGATGTTCGTCGGTGTCGGTGCGTCGCGCGTGCGCGACATGTTCGATCAGGCGAAGAAGAATGCGCCCTGCATCATCTTCATCGACGAGATCGACGCGGTAGGCCGCCATCGTGGCGCCGGCCTCGGCGGCGGCAATGACGAGCGCGAGCAGACCCTGAACCAGCTCCTGGTGGAGATGGACGGTTTCGAAACCAATGAGGGGATCATTCTGATTGCTGCCACCAACCGGCCCGACGTGCTCGATCCGGCGCTCCTGCGGCCCGGACGTTTCGACCGCCAAGTGGTGGTGCCCAATCCGGATATTCTGGGTCGCGAAAAGATCCTGCAGGTGCACATGCGCAAGGTGCCGCTGGCGCCGGACGTGAATGCGCGGGTGATCGCCCGCGGCACGCCCGGCTTTTCCGGCGCCGACCTCGCCAATCTGGTCAACGAAGCGGCGCTCCTTGCCGCGCGCAAGGGCAAGCGTCTCGTCTCCATGCTGGAATTCGAGGAAGCCAAGGACAAGGTCATGATGGGGCCCGAGCGCCGCTCCATGGTCATGACCGAGGACGAGAAGAAGCTCACCGCCTATCACGAGGCCGGCCATGCGCTGGTCAACCTCCACGTGCCGGGCAACGACCCGCTGCACAAGGTGACGATCATCCCGCGCGGCCGCGCGCTCGGCGTGACCTTCTCGCTGCCCGAACGCGACCGGCTCAGCGTGTCCAAGAAGGAACTCGAGGCCAGGCTCGCCATGATGTTCGGCGGACGCGTCGCCGAGGAGCTGATCTTCGGTGAAGAGAATGTCACCACAGGTGCGTCGAACGACATCAAGCAGGCCACCGGCATGGCCCGTGCCATGATCACCGAGTATGGCATGAGCGACGTGCTTGGGCCGCTGCGTTACAACGAGAATCAGGAAGAGGTGTTCCTCGGCCACTCGGTGGCGCGCACGCACAACGTCTCCGAGGAGACCGCCAAGCTCATCGATCAGGAAATCCGCCGTCTTATCGACGAGGCTGAATCGCTCGCCACCAAAGTACTCACCGAGCATCTCGATGATCTTCATGCGCTCGCCAACGCGCTCTTGGAGTACGAGACGGTGAGCGGCGATGAAGCCAAGGATGTGATCGCCGGCAAGCCGATTTCCCGGCCGGAACCGCAGGAAGCCGCCAAGCCGGCCGAGGCCAAGCCTGCAGGCGCGGTGCCCGAGGTCGGCGCGGAAGACGAGGAGCCGGGACCGAAAGGGTTTGGCGGGCCCGAGCCACAGCCCGAAGGTTAAGAACTCTCAGACGTGACCGTCTGGTCCAATCTACCAAGCGAGGGGTTGCTTTATCTGCGGCCCCTTGGCTTCGTATCGCACGCCGAGAAGACCCGCCATATCCTTCCCTTGGCGGGTGGTCCTCGTGGCTTTTCTCAGGTTCAGATTATCGTTTCCGATCTCGGCGAGCGCGTGTGCTCGGAAATCGTACCGGTTGGGGAGGTGGGGGAGGCCGTGTCGGCCCTGCCGGATAAGCTCCGCAACCGGGCAGAGCAGCAACTCGGCGCCCTTCAGGCGACACGGCCGGCGCTGGATGCGGCGGTCGATTTCCAGGCCCCGCGCATCATGGGGGTGCTCAATGTCACGCCCGACAGCTTCTCCGACGGCGGCAAATTCGTCGAGACGGATGCTGCCATCGCCCATGGTGTGGCCATGGTCGAAGCCGGCGCCGACATCATCGACATCGGCGGCGAATCCACGCGTCCCGGCGCCAAGCCTATATGGGAGGGCGAGGAGCTCGATCGCGTCCTGCCGGTAATCACGGCGCTTGCCGGCCGTGGCGTGCCGCTTTCAATCGATACTCGCCGTGCCGCCGTCATGGAAGCGGCGCTCGAGGCCGGCGCCGGGATCATCAACGACGTCTCGGCGCTCGCTTACGATGACGACAGCCTGTCGGTCGCGGCGAAGTCATCGGTGCCGGTCGTGTTGATGCACGCCCGGGGCGAGCCCGCCACCATGCAGGACGATCCGAGCTATGAGGACGTTCTGCTGGATGTTTACGATTATCTCGAGGCCCGCATTCTTGCCTGCGCGGCGGTGGGCATCGACCGTGGCCGCCTTATCGTCGATCCGGGCATCGGCTTCGGCAAGTCGTTGCGTCATAATCTTGACCTGATCAATGGTCTAGGACTATTGCAGGCTTTGGGCTGTCCCGTGCTGCTGGGCGTGTCGCGTAAGCGCTTCATTGGCGCCCTGAGCCGCGAGGAGGCAGCCGACCAACGCCTTCCGGGCTCATTGGCGGCGATGGCCTCGGGGCTGGCGTCGGGCGCCAACATTGTGCGTGTGCACGATGTCGCAGAGACAAAACAGGCGCTGGCCGTTATTCAGGGTTTGAGCGACGCCGCGTTCATGCGTCCTTAAGGCAAGGGGCCATAGAATCGGCCGAGAACGTCTGTGTTCTGGGGAAGCGAG
>JAKSBY010000712.1 GCA_022360855.1 Sphingomonadales bacterium
ATCATGACTTTCTCCTTCAGCCTCTTGGGCACATTCCTGGTGCGCTCCGGCGTTTTGACGTCGGTTCACGCCTTTGCCACCGACCCGGCGCGCGGCGTGTTCATCCTCGGGTTTCTGATCGCCGTGGTCGGCGGCGCGTTCACCCTCTATGCCGTGCGCGCGCCGGCCTTACGGTCCGAAAGCTCTTTCGCCCCCGTCTCCCGAGAGGGTGGGCTCGTCATCAATAACCTGTTGCTCGCGGTAGCCGCCGGCATCGTCTTGCTCGGCACCCTGGCGCCGCTGTTGTTGGACGCCTTTGCCGGCTACAAGGTCTCCGTCGCCGCACCTTTCTTCAACCTGATGACCGTGGCAATGGCGCCGTTCCTGTTCGTCGTTATGGGCTTCGGTCCCACCCTGGCGTGGAAGAAGGCCGATCTCGGACGCGCCGCCAAGCGTCTGCGCTGGGCCGCGCTCGCCGCCCTAATCGCCGCGGCGGTGACCCTGTTCGCCCTGCCGTCGGCGCCTTGGACCGCCGTTCTCGGCATGACGCTCGGCACCTGGCTGGTGGCCGCCATCCTCACCGACCTCGCAGGACGCCTCGGGCTCGGCCGCGACGTGGCGCAGAGCATCACCCGGCTCAAGGGCCTGCGGCGCAGCGTCTGGGGCGTTGCGCTCGGGCATTTCGGCATGGCGGTGACCCTCTTCGGGATCACCGCGTCCGAAGCCTGGACCGAAGAGAAACTCACCTTCATGAGCGCCGGCGATACCGCGGTTGTTGCCGGCTACAGCTTCGCTTTCGATGGCGCCGAGCCCGTGGCCGGACCCAATTACACGGCGATCCGCGGCCACTTCCGCGTGTCGCGCGGCGGCAACGAAGTCGCCGTCCTCACGCCCGAAGAACGGACCTACACTTCGCCTGAGATGCTGACCACCGAAGCCGCCATCCGGCCGCTGGTGCTTGGCGATCTCTATGCGGTCATCGGCCAGCCCAATTCGACCGGCGCCTGGGCCGCGCGCCTTTATTTCAAACCGCTGGTGTCGTGGATCTGGGCCGGCGCGCTCCTCATGATGATCGGCGGCGTGTTTTCCTTGAGTGACCGCCAGCGCACTCCGGGCCGGCAACCGGCCGCAGCCGGCAAGCTCGCGCCGCAGCCGGCGGAGTAGCGCGCCATGCGTACGCGTTTCGCCATTCCCCTGATCGCCTTCGGCATCCTGGCCCTCGCGCTTGCGGTGGGGCTCAATCTGAAGCCGGCGGAAATCCCCTCGGTGCTGATCGGCAAGCCGGCGCCGGAATTCGACCTGCCGTTGCTCGGCGCCGAGGCCAGTTCTTTCTCCAGCGAAGACCTGAAGACCGGCCAGCCCGTGCTGGTCAACGTCTACGCCTCCTGGTGCCTGCCCTGCCGGGTCGAGCATCCACAGCTCATGGCGCTGGCGGAGGCGTACGGCGCCACGATCCATGCCATCAACTACAAGGACCGCGACGACAAGGCGCAGCGGTTCCTCGACCGGCTCGGCAATCCCTTCACCAAGGTCGGGGTCGACCGCGAGGGCCGCACCTCCATCGAATGGGGCGTCTATGGCGTGCCCGAGACCTTCATCGTCGACGGCGCCGGCAATATCGTGCACAAGCATATCGGCCCGGTCATGGAGCGGGATCTGGAACGCAGCATCCTGCCGATCCTCGAGGAGCTCGGCGGATGAGGGTTTGGGCCCTCTTTCTCCTCCTGATCAGCGCGCCCGCCTTTGCCGTCGGCGTCGACAAGGCACCGCTCGAGGACCCGGCGCTTGAGGCCGAAGCGCGGGCGATCATGGCGGGCATTCGCTGCCTGGTCTGCCAGAACCAGTCCATCGAAGACTCCAACGCGGATCTCGCCCAGGACCTGCGCCGCATCGTGCGCGAGCGCCTCGCCGCCGGTGACGGCCGGGCCGAGGTCGAGGCTTATCTGGTGGCCCGCTACGGCGACTGGATCCTCATGCGCCCGCCGGTCAACCGCTACACGGCGCTGCTCTGGGCGTTGCCGCTCCTGCTCCTGATCGGCGGCGGCCTCGCGGTCCGTCGATTCTACAGCCGCATGCCGGCGGAAACCGAGGCGGACGAAAGCCGGCCGTGATCTACGCCATCTTCGCCCTGATGGCAGCCGCCGCCGCTGCCCTGGCCGTCTGGCCGCTCCTGAGATCGCGACCGCGCGCCGCCGTTCCCGCCGCTATGGTGGCGGTCGCCTTCGCAGGCAGCGTGCTTTCCTACTGGAGTGCCGGCAGCCCCAACCTTCCCGCAAGCGCCAAAGATGTGGCGGAAACCCAGACGCCCGAGCCGGCGGGCGATCTTCCGCCGCTTGCAACCATGGTCGCACAGATGGAACAGGTCATGGCCGACCGCGCCGATGACCCGCAAGGCTGGCTCCTGCTTGCCAAGGCCTATGCCGACCTCGGCCGATCGGCGGACGCGGCCAGGGCTCTTTCCCGAGCCATCGCGCTCGAGCCCGAGAATGCCGACCTCCGGGTGCGGCTGGGGGAGACCCTGGTGCGGGTCGGCGAAGGCCGCGTAACCCCGGCGGCCCGGCTCGCCTTCGCCGCCGCGCGCCGGCTCGAGCCGGCGCACCCGGCGCCGCGTTACTTCGACGGCCTGGCCCTGATGCAGGCGGGCGAGCCCGAGGCGGCGCTGGACGTGTGGCGGGAGCTGGCCGCCAGCAGCACCGCCGACGCGCCCTGGATGGGCAATCTCAGCCGCCGCATCGCCGCCGCCGAGCGCATGCTTGCAGCACTCGAGGCACAATCTGAGGCGGCTGCGGCCCAGCCTTAACCCTTCGCTAAGGGTTCGGGCCTATTTTTAATGATC
>JAKSBY010000631.1 GCA_022360855.1 Sphingomonadales bacterium
ATCCGGGTCCACAAGCTCGGCGTTGCGCTTGGCCTTGGCCATGGCGGTCGCGAAGTCGCCGCGGCGGGCGGCAAGCTGGCCTTCGAAATAGGCAATATTCGCTTCCTGCGCCCGAATGCGGGCGTCGTCGCCGGATCCCTCGACCGTGGCGCGCTGCAGCTTCGCGCGCTTCTTGATCGCCCATTCCGCAGCATCAAGGTCGCCCTCATGCAGCGCAATCGTGGCGATATTCGTGAGCGTAAAGATCTTGTTGCCCACCGCCTGCTCCCGGGCCATTTCGCTGTCGTCTACGGACTTGAGCACGCCCTTGAGCTCGGCAATGGCCGCTCCGGAATCGCCCGCATGGACGTGGGTGAAGGCCTTGTAATTAGCGAAATTCGCCTTGGCCTGCCTCTGCGCGGCGTCGATGGAACGCTGGTAGTCCGTCCGCGCCTCATCGAAATTGCCGAGGAAGGAGTTGACGTGGCCACGCTTGATGAAGGCAAGGCTGTTGCCGTCATCCAAGGTCACGGCCTTTGTATAGTCGGCCCGCGCCCGCTCCAGATTCTTCTGCGCGCGATGCGCATCGCCGAGATTGACCCAGGCCTGGCCATTCTCCGGATCGAGATCGATCGCCTTTTGGAAGTATTTCGCCGATTTCACGAAATCCTTCGGCTCGTTGAAGAGATAGGAAAAGCCGAGATTGGACTGCGGCGGCATCCATTCCGGGGCCATTTCGGCGGCTTTGGCGAGGGTCTTGCGTGCCTCCTCGTGGCGGTTGAGGCTCGTATAGCCGCCCGCCCGCGTGACCCATGCCCGGGCATTGTCAGGAAACTTCTTGGTCAGCTTCTCGCCGATTTTCAGGCGTTTCTCGGCGTTGTTGTCAAGGAAGGTCGCGTTGAAGGCAATCAGCAACCGTTCGCCTTCGCTGGCGCCGTCGGCGAATTCGACCGCCTTTTTCACATTGGCGTTGAACTCCGCGCCGGTGTTGGCCGAATTGGCGATGTTCAGCCAGGCGTAGGCGAATTCGGGATCGACCGCCACGGCCTCGCGGAAGAGCGTATTCGCCCGCAGGAAGTGGCCTCGGTCGAGGGCCTTCCGGCCCTTCTTGAAGAGCTTCTTGGCCTCCTCCGAGGCTGTCGTGACCTCGAAGTCGGTATGATGTTTGCCCGAACCCGCAAGCGCCGCAGCCGGCGCAAAGCCGAACGTGAACAGGATTGCAAGCAATCCCCACCTTTTTATGAGTTTCATTTCGCTGTCTCCCCTAAGCGCCGCCGCGCGGCGCCACTGCCGCCCGGGTGCGCACGGTCCCAGACTAATGATCCAGTTTCGGGATTAAAGCGGCCTGCGACGGGCCGTTTCCGGGGTGCGCCCAAAAGAGCTTTGCCGCCAGCCGCCTTCGATTTATTGCCATAGTTGGCCGCTAGACTTGAATGCACGCACTGGTTACTGTCGCCGCACCAAACGGATCTACTGGTCTCCTGATGTCATTTCTCGCCCGCGTTCGTCCGCTCCATGCCCTCATCCTCTGCGTCATCGCGCTTGCGTCGCCTCCGGCCATTGGTCAGGCACCGGAGAGCGCCGAAGCCGACGCGCTCTACTATCCGCCCAAGGGCACCTGGGAGACGGTCAAACCGGCCGAAGCCGGCTTTGACGCGGAAAAACTGGAAACGGCGATCGTCTTCGCCCGGGAACACGAAACGCGGTTGGACCCGCCGCTTTCGGACTTTGCCGATGCCCGTAATCTGCCCTTGACTCTGACCTTTTCCACCGAGCCGCACAATACGCTGATCGGCCCGGTCAAGCCGCGCGGTGCCATGACCGGCGTTATCGTCCGCGGCGGCCGCATTGTTGCGCAATGGGGCGACCCGGCCCGCGTCGACATGACCTTCTCGATCACCAAGTCATTTCTTTCCGCCACCGTCGGGCTCGCCTTCGACCGCGGTTTGATCGAAGACGTTAACGGCCGGGTCGGCGTCGACGTCCCGATCGAGGAATTCGCCACAGAGCATAATGGGCGCATCACCTGGGACCACATGCTGCGCCAGACCAGCTCATGGCAAGGCACGCTCTGGGACAAGCCCGACTGGGCCGACCGGCCCGGCGATACGCCCTGGGCCGAATTCGCGCGCGAGCCGGCGGCCCCCGGAACCCGCTGGAAATACAACGACGTGCGCGTCAACGCACTGGCGCTGGCGGCGCTCCACATGTGGCGGCGGCCGTTGCCCGAGGCTCTGAAGGAACACCTCATGGACCCGATCGGCGCCTCGGACGAGTGGCAGTGGCACGGCTACGAGAACAGCTGGGTGAATATCGACGGCACCTTGATGCAGTCCGTATCCGGTGGCGGGCACTGGGGTGGCGGCGTGTTCATCTCGGGGATTGATCTGGCGCGCTTCGGCCTGTTGGCGCTGCGCGGCGGCAAATGGCGTGACAAGCAAATCCTGTCCGAGGTCTGGATGACCCTGTCGCGCACGCCGACCGACATCAAGCCGACCTATGGCTATATGAACTGGTTTCTCAATACCGGCCAGGAGCTTCTGCCCGCGGCGCCAGCCAGCGCGTTCTATTTCGCCGGCGGCGGTTCCAACATCGTCTATGTCGATGAAGAGAATGATCTCGTCGCCGTCATCCGCTGGATCGACCGCGAGCATCTCGCCGAATTCATCGCGCTTCTGCTGGACGCCTTGAACTAGGATCCGTCGTTGAGGCTGCTGATCGGCAGGGTCACGGTGAACTGGCTGCCCTCGCCCGGCGTGCTCTCCAGAGTGATATCGCCGCCCATCTGTCGCGCCAGTTCGCGGGAAATGTGGAGCCCGAGACCGGTACCTTCGGCCTTTCGGGAGTAGACGTCGTCACCGACCTGCTGAAACTTCTCGAAGACCGCGTCTAGCTGATCGGCCGGGATACCCATGCCGGTGTCCCAAATCGTGGCCGCGACGTGGGAGCGGGAAACCCGATCGATATCGATCCCGATCGCGCCCTTCTCGGGCGTAAATTTGACCGCGTTAGTCAGCAGATTGAGAAAGATCTGCGTCGCCCGGCGCAGATCGACGGAAACGAGGAAATCCTGCTCCGGCTTGATCGCACAAGCGGATAGATCGAGTTTTTTGTGTGCGGCGCGCAGCTCCAGAAGCTTGACCGCCTGCTCGAGCATGCTCTTCAGCGAGGCATCCTCAATCGTCACCGTCAGTTCGCCGCTTTCAATGACCGCGACGTCCAGAACGTCGTTTATCAGGCCAAGAAGATGGCGCCCCGCATCCATGATATCGGCGCAATAGGTGACGTATTTCTCATTGAGATCGCCAAACACCTCCAGCTTCATGGCCTCCGCAAAGCCGATGATGGCGTTGAGCGGCGTGCGCAGTTCGTGGCTCATGGCCGCCAGAAATTCATTCTTGGCGCGCAGCGCACTCTCGGCCTGAACCGATGCGATGTCGAGCTGGGTGTTCTTGTGCTTGAGCTCGTAAAGGGTTGATTCGAGATTGCGGCGGATTTCCTGCGCCTGCGCGGTCTGTTGGTACTTCTGCGTGACATCCATCCCCGAGCCACGAAAACCGACGAAGTCGCCGCTTTGCTTGTCGAAGGACGGGACGCCGTTGAGGTGGAAGAGCAGCCGGCCCGCCTCGGACGAAGTGATCTCGATGAGCTGCTCGCGGAAGGGAACGCGGCGCTCGAGCGCGTCTCTGATCGGCTCTTCACCATTGAGATTGGGATGGAAATCGCCGATTTCATCGAGCCGGCGGCCGAAGAACAGGGCGGATGGCTGCTC
>JAKSBY010000130.1 GCA_022360855.1 Sphingomonadales bacterium
GCGACGGCCTGCTGCTGCGGCAGCTCCTCGGGGTCGCGGAGCACGTAGCCACGGCCCCAGACCGTCTCGATATAGTTTTCGCCACCGGTGGCGGCCGCCAGCTTTTTGCGCAGCTTGCAGATGAAGACGTCGATGATCTTCAGCTCCGGCTCGTCCATGCCGCCATAGAGGTGGTTGAGGAACATTTCCTTGGTCAGGGTCGTGCCCTTGCGTAAGGAAAGGAGTTCCAGCATGGCGTATTCCTTGCCGGTCAGATGAACGCGCTGGCCTTCGACCTCGACGGTTTTGGCGTCGAGATTGACGGCGAGCTTGCCGGTTCTGATGATCGATTGGGCATGGCCTTTGGAGCGGCGCACGATGGCATGGATGCGCGCGACCATCTCTTCCTTGTGAAACGGCTTGGTGAGGTAGTCGTCGGCGCCGAAGCCGAGCCCTTTCACCTTATTGTCCATTTCGCTGAGGCCGGAGAGGATGAGGATCGGCGTATTGACTTTGGAAAGCCGGAGCTTTTTCAAAACGTCATAGCCATGCATGTCGGGCAGGTTTAAGTCGAGAAGGATAATGTCGTAATCGTAGAGTTTTCCGAGATCTAATCCTTCTTCCCCCAGGTCGGTACTGTAAACGTTAAATCCTTCGGTCGTGAGCATGAGCTCAATGCTTTTTGCTGTTGATGGATCGTCTTCGATGAGCAAAACGCGCATGCTTTTGCACCCCTTTCGAAATTTTAAGATTAACCGCTTATGGCGAGAATTTTCCCCAAGCCGACGAATTGACACACTTCTTAGCGACAACAACCTCTTAACGAAAATTAATTCTCGTGTTTTTTGGTTAACAAATAGTAACTCTCGTTAATTTTTGGTCCCGGCCCGGCATGAAGCGCGGTATACGGGCCTCCCGCCTTTACTCAAGTTTAAGCGCTTGGCCGCAAACTGGCCCCACATTGATCAAAAGAACGAATGCGGGGCGGGATCTGTGCAAACGCTGCAGGCGGAAATCGAACGTATCCAACCCTACCGCCGGTTTGGCCGGGTCGCGGGAATCCAGGGCCTTCTGGTCGAGGTCGCCGGCGCGGAACGCAGCCTTTCGATCGGCTCGCGCGTCGAGATCGAAACCCGCGACGGCAGCAATGTCGATTGCGAGGTCATCGGTTTCCGCGCCAACCGGGCTTTGTTGATGCCCTTTGCCTCCCTCGACGGCGTCGGCGTTGGCTGCAAGGCTTTTGTCGGCGATGCGGAGCCCGTGGTCTACCCAAGCGCGGCGTGGCTCGGCCGTGTCGTCAACGCGCTCGGCGAACCGATCGACGACAAGGGGCCGATCGCGGTCGGCAATGCGGCCTATCCGCTGCGCTCGCGGCCGCCCATGGCGCACTTAAGGCAGCGGGTCGGCGGCAAGATCGATCTCGGGGTGCGCGCGATCAACACCTTTGCAAGCTGCTGCCTCGGCCAGCGTATGGGGATCTTCTCCGGTTCCGGCGTCGGCAAGTCGGTGCTGATGTCAATGCTGGCGCGCTACACCGCCTGCGATGTCTCGGTCATCGGCCTGATCGGCGAACGCGGTCGCGAGGTTCAGGAATTCCTCGAAGACGATCTCGGCGCGGAAGGGCTGGCGCGCTCGGTCGTCGTCGTTGCCACCTCCGACCAGTCGGCCTTGATGCGCCGCCAGGCGGCCCACCTGACCCTGACCGCGGCGGAGTTTTTCCGTGACCAGGGCAAGAACGTGCTCTGTCTGATGGACAGCATCACCCGTTTCGCCATGGCCCAGCGCGAGATCGGCCTCGCCGGAGGCGAGCCGCCGGCCAGCAAAGGCTACACGCCGACCGTCTTCTCCGAACTCCCGAAGCTCCTGGAGCGCGCCGGGCCGGGCCCGGTCGGAGCCGGCTCGATCACCGGGCTGTTCTCGGTGCTCGTCGAGGGCGACGACCACAACGAGCCGGTGGCCGATGCGGTGCGCGGCATCCTCGACGGCCATATCGTTATGGAGCGCGCGATTGCCGAGCGGGGGCGGTATCCTGCCATCAACGTGCTGCGCTCGGTCTCCCGGACCATGCCGAACTGCAATACCGACCAGGAAAACGAGCTCGTGAGCCATGCCCGTCGTCTGCTTTCGGCCTATGCGGATATGGAGGAGATGATCCGGCTCGGCGCCTACCGGCCCGGGTCCGACCCCGATGTCGATGAAGCGATCCACTACAATCCGGCCCTGGAGGGGTTCCTGAACCAGAAAAAGGACGACTGCACGCGGCTTGACCAAGGCTACGCCATGCTCGCCGAGATTCTCGCCCAAGGCGGTCCGGTCCAGCGCCGGGCGGAGGCTAGCTGAGAATGCGCGGCGTCGACGGCATGATCCGCCTGTCGAAATGGCGGCTTGACGAGAGACGGCGCGAGCTGCGCGGCCTCGAAGACATGCTGGCCGGCCTCGTCGGGGAGCTCGCCGCATTGGGCCGGGAGCTGGAAGCCGAGCAGTCGGTCGCCAGACGCGGCAATGTGATTTCGCTTTACGGCAGCTACGCCAAATCCGTCATCAAGCGGCGTGAAAATCTCGAGCGCTCTATCGGGGAAACCGAGGTCGCCGTGGAAGAGAAAAAGGACGAAGTTTCCGCCGCATTCCAGGACCTGAAGCGCTACGAGATCGCCGCCGAGCGCGCGGCGCGGCGCGAGGCGGAGGAATACGAACGCCGCGACCAGGCCGCGCTCGACGAGATTGCGCTCACCATGCACCGGCGCAAGGTATCGTAAGGGCTATCCGGCCGCGCGGCGCTGGGGTGCAGCGTCCTCCGCAAGCCGCGTGTCCAACTCCCGTTTGACCTTCGCCAGCACCGGCCCCCACGGGTCCAGCTTGCGTTTCTCGAAGACGCGGACCGACGGGAACCACGGCACGTGGTCGGTGCCGAGCATCTCCCGGTGGTGGGGGGCGACGAAGGTCCAGGTCTCGGTGCCGACGGCGCCGCCCATGTCGAATACGGATGTGGACGCCGTAATGACCAGGTCGAGCGCCCTGGTCAGCGCCGCCACCTCGTCGAGATCGTTCAGGAGATCGATATCGTCGAAATTATGGATCGTGAGCCCGAGCCGTTCGCCGGCGTCCTCAAGCTCATCGGCGCACTCACCATAGAACAGGTTGACGAAGGCAACGTCCGGGGTGCGCAGGATATCGGCCATGGCTTCGAGCGACAGAAATTGTCTGATGCGGGTCTGCAGCATCAGCTTGGAGCGCCAGCAGATGCCGACGGCGAGCTTGCCGCCGAGCCCCTCCAGCCGCGCCCGCCAGAAGCGCACGCGCTCCGGATCCGGCGTCAGATAGCCGGTGTGGCGCGGGAATTTGTCCAGGCTGTCGCGGAAGAACTGCATCAGCGAGGCCTGGCCGATATGGACGTCGAAGTCGGGCCGCTCGGTGAACACCTTGGAGACGCCGTCATTGACCTGTGCGATGACCTCGGCCTCGGGAAAGCTGCGGCCAAACAGCGGCACCAGCCGCTTTTCGCATTCGATGACGACCTTGCCGGCGGCGTCGATGAGATCGGGGAATAGCGAGGCGTTGCGGATCTCGTCGCCAACGCCGTATTCGCGCCAGACGACGATGGTCTTGTCCGAAATGTCCTCGCCGCGCCAGTAGTTCTCCTTCACGTCGATGGCCGGGTGCCGCGTCTTGCAGCCGAAGCCGGCGTCATACATGGCCGGGCCGTGCACGAGGTCGCCCTTGGCGAGCAGCACGTTGGAGAGCGCGAAGATCGCCTTCGGGTCGCCGGGCTGCAGCTTGAGCGCGATTTGAAGCGCGGCCTCCGCCTCCTCGAACAGCCCCATCATCTCCAGCGACATGGAAAGGTTGATATAGGTGGCGAGCTGGTCCGCATCGGCCTTGAGCGACTGGCGATAGAGCCCGACCGCCTTGACGTAGTCGCCGCGCTGATGGTGCACGAAAGCGAGCTGCGACAGCTTCGCCGGCGTCGAGTTGAGCTGGATGGCCCGGTTCAGGCACTGTTCGGCCTCGTCGAGCTGATGGCGGTTCATGTAGATCATGCCGATCTCGAAGAGATACGCCTCCGTATGGCCGATCTGTTCCCGATAGGGCGCGAGGATGTCGTAGGCGTCGTCGAACTTGCCGGCCCGGCGCAGCACTTCCGACCGGCGCACGATCTGATGCGAGAGCGCGACGGGATCGCGCGAGGTCGCGCGGTTCCGGGCCGCCCGCGCTTTCTTTTGCTTGGCTGTAAGTTTGCGGCGTTTGGCCATGTGAAACACCTGGAATTCATCGATGGCGGCGGGCGAATTGGCGATGCCCTCAACCAATTATTAAGGACGCTAGGGCTAACAAAGGCTTAATCCATGGGGTCGCGGCAAGGCGGCCATGGGAAGGTCTCAATTCATGAGTTTTCAGGGCAAAGAGGTGATCGGCCTCGTGCCGGCGCGCGGTGGCTCGAAGGGCATCCCCCGCAAGAACCTGATCGACTTCCAGGGCGTGCCGCTGATCGCCCACACCTTGCGCGCCGCCCATGAAGCCCGCGATATAGA
This sequence comes from Sphingomonadales bacterium, assembly GCA_022360855.1. Classification (GTDB taxonomy): domain Bacteria; phylum Pseudomonadota; class Alphaproteobacteria; order Sphingomonadales; family JAKSBY01; genus JAKSBY01. The sequence goes on from JAKSBY010000130.1 coordinate 4,509, forward strand.
CCGCGTCATCGTCTCCTCCGACGACCCGGAGATTCTCGATGTCGGCCATCGCCACGGTGCCGAGCCGTTGCTGCGGCCCGAGGAGTTTGCCGCCGACGATGCGCCGTCGCACGGGCTGATCCGCCATGCCATACAGGAACTCGGCCATGCCGGCGAGGATGCCTGGTACGTGCTTTTGCAGCCGACGTCGCCCCTGCGCACCGGCGTCCATATCGATGCTGCCTTCCGCCAGTTGGGGCAGTCCGGCGCGTGCGGGGTGATCAGCGTGGTCGCGCCCGAGGAACACCCCATGAAAGCCTTCGTTGTGGACGAAGACGGGTATCTGGTCGGGCTCTGGGGCGACGACGGGCCCTTTCAGCCGCGCCAAAGCCTGCCGGAAGCCTGCTTCGCAAACGGCGCCATCTACATTTTCTCCAGCTTTGACTTTCTCGCCGAAGGACGCATCCCCGTAAAAGAGATCGTGCCGTACCTGATGGACGCCCGCGCCAGCGTGGATGTGGACACGTTGGCCGATTTGGAGCGGGCCTCACTCTATGCACGGGTCAGCGGCCATGCGTGACGGCGCCGCCAAAAGCAATCCGCTGCGCGAGGCGGACAAGGCGCATCACCTGCACCCCTTCACCGATCCCAAGCATGTCGCCGAGTTCGGGGCCCATATCATCGCGCACGCCGACGGCGTCCACATTACCGATGAATTCGGAAACCGGCTCCTGGACGCCATGGCCGGCCTCGGTGGCGTCAATATCGGCTACGGCCGCGCCGAAATGGCCGAGACCGCCGCACACGCCATGCAGGAGCTGGCCTACTACCACTCCTTCTCCGCCGCGACCCACCCCGCGGCCGCGCGCCTTGCCGAGAAGCTGATCGCGCTGGCGGGCCCCGCATTCGACCGGGTGTTCTTCTCGAACTCCGGCTCGGAGGCGAACGAAACCATCGCGAAGATCATCCGCCACTACTGGCGCCGCAAGGGCCGGCCCGAGAAGCGCTTCTTCATTGCGCGGGACATGGCCTATCACGGCAGCACCTGGCTCACCGCCAGCCTGTCCGGCCTGCCACACATGCACGCGGCATTCGGGCTTCCTGAAGGCGATATCCGCCATATCGAGGCGCCGTTCTGGTACCGCAATGGCGGCGATCTGGCGCCGGACGAGTACGGCCTCGTCGCCGCCCGCGCGCTCGAGGAGGCCATCGCCGACATCGGCGCCGACAACATCGCCGCCTTCTTCGGCGAACCCGTTCAGGCGACCGCCGGCGCCATCATCCCGCCCGCGACCTACTGGCCGGAAATCCAGCGCATCTGCCGCGCGAACGACATCTTGATCGTCGCCGACGAGGTGGTCACCGGCTTCGGCCGCACCGGCCATTGGTTTGCCCACCCGGCCTTCGGCTTCGAGGCGGATTTCATGACCCTGGCCAAGGGGCTGTCGTCGACCTATCAGCCTATCGCGGCGTCGCTGGTCAGCGCCGAGGTCGCGGATGCCATCGCCGAAGGCGGTGCCTTCCAGCACGGCTTCACGACGTCGGCGCACCCGGTGGCCGCGGCGGTGGCGCTCAGGAATATCGAGATCATGGAGCGGGAAGGGCTGGTCCAGCGCACCGCCACCGAACTCGGTCCGATGCTCGCCGACGCGCTGGAAGAGCTCACGGACCTCCCTCTGGTCGGCGAGGTGCGCGCGATGGGCGCCATCGCCGGGATCGAGCTCGCCAAAGACAAGGCCAAACGCATGCAGTATCCGCTCGAGCTCGGCGTCTGTGGCCAGGTCGCGGGGCAAACGCTGATGCGCGGTGTCATCGTCCGGCCCACGGGCAACGCCCTCGTTATGTGCCCGCCGCTCACCTTCGAGGCCGAGCATGTGGAGACCCTCAAGGCGGCACTCGCAGAAGCGCTTATCGTCGTTGCCGGGCAATTAGGGCTTTGAATTCCGGGCAGCACCTCTAAGCTGCCGCAGATGAGCGCTCCCGCTTCCGATATCGATCACCCGGACCGCCGGCTGCCCTTCGAAGGGACAGCCAACTTCCGCGATCTCGGCGGCTACGAGGCCGCCGACGGCCGCGCCGTGCAATGGCGCCGGGTTTTCCGTTCCGGCCA
>JAKSBY010000104.1 GCA_022360855.1 Sphingomonadales bacterium
CGGCTCGGCGCCGGTCTGTGGATAGACGAGCTTGAGCTCGTCGCCGGCTTTGAGGACCAGGGGGGCATCGGCCTTCGGGCTGACGCAGACCCAGTCGACCCCCTCGGGGGCCGCAAGCGTTCCATTGGTTTCGATGGCGACTTCGAATCCCGCGTCGTGGAAGGCGGCGAGCAGCGGCGCGTCCAACTGCAACAGGGGCTCGCCGCCGGTGCAGACGATCAGTGGTGTGGCGCTGCCATCGCCGGCCGGCCAAAGCGTCCGGGCCGCCTCGGCGAGCGCGGCCGGGGTCGCGAATTTGCCGCCGCCGGGCCCGTCGGTCCCGACGAAATCCGTATCGCAGAATCGGCAGACCGCGGTATCGCGGTCCTTTTCCAGGCCGGACCAGAGATTGCAGCCGGCGAAGCGGCAGAATACCGCCGGCCGGCCGGTATTCGCGCCCTCGCCCTGCAGGGTGTAGTAGAGCTCCTTGACGCTGTAGGTCATACCGGCTCCACCGCATAGACCGTCGGGTCGGGCAGTCCAGCCTCGGCAAAGCCGCGCCGGCGCAGCTGGCAGCTATCGCAACCGCCGCAGGCGCGCCCCGCCTCGTCCGGGTCGTAGCAACTCAGGGTCAGGCCGTAGTCGACCCCGAGCTCTGTGCCACGCCGGATGATCTCGGCCTTTGTCAGGTCGATAAGCGGCGCCTTGATTGCAACTCCATGGCCTTCCACCCCGGCCTTGGTGGCGAGATTGGCGAGCGCCTCGAAGGCGCTGAGATACTCCGGCCGGCAGTCGGGATAGCCGCTGTAGTCGAGCGCGTTGACGCCGATGAAGATGGCTCCCGCGCCGGCCACTTCGGCCAGGGCCAGGGCGAAACTCAGAAAGATCGTGTTGCGCGCCGGCACGTAGGTGACGGGGATTCCCTCTGCGAGCGCGTCGGCGGGCCGGCCTTTCGGAACCGGGATGTCGGCGGTCAGGGCGCTGCCGCCAAAGGCGGCGAGATCGATATCGACGATCCTGTGCTCGGCTGCATTCAGCGCCTGCGCGATCAGACGGGCCCGCTCCAGCTCCAATTGGTGCCGCTGGCCATAGCGGAACGAGAGCGCAATCGTGCGGTAGCCGTCGGCCCGCGCAAGCGCCAGGACGGTGGCGGAATCGAGGCCGCCGCTCAATAGAACAACCGCTGATTTCTGCGCCGTTTCGCTCATCCGTGTCTCAATTGCCGTAATTATTAGCAATTCCTTAAACCAAAGGTCGGAGGCTTGGCCACCGGGGAATCAAACCGAGGTGACCATGACACTCCGATCCGGCATTTTTGCGGCGGCGCTCCTTGGCGCCGTCGGCAGCGTCTCCCCAGCCTTGCAGGCGCAAACCTTCGGCGACGGCGTGGCCGCCTATGCCACGGGCAGGTACGACCAGGCCATCGAGATATGGGGTGCCCTGGCGCGTGACGGCGATGCCGATGCGGCGTATCGGCTCGGCCTGCTTCACGAGCTGGGCCGCGGTGTCGACGCGAATCCGGCCGCCGCGGCAGACTGGTATCGCCGCTCGGCCGATGCCGGGCATGGTGCCGCGGCCCACGCTCTGGCCAATTTGCTGGCCGAGGGCAAGGGCGTTGAGAAGGATGCTCTCGCTGCCCTCGACTGGTATCGCCGTGCGGCGGAAGCCGGCCACGCGCGGGCTCAATTCCATCTCGGGCGGCTCTATCTGGAGGGTATTTTGGTCGAAAAGGATGCGGCTACCGCTTACTCCTGGTTCGCCAAGGCCGCCGAGAAGGCGGGCGAGGCGGGATTGCGTGCGGAAGCTGTTGCCGCCCGGGACGCTACGCAGTCCTTCGCGACCGACCCGTCCGAAGGCGCCGAGCCTGCGGGCGAGTCCCCTAAGAAGGTCGCCTCCGGCGCACCATAAATCCATCCGCTGCCGGTTCACCGCTTAATCCGGGCCTGTCCCCTGGTGGGACAGTCTTGTCCGGAATTGGCACAGATTCGTTAATGCGTTGTAAAGTTTATCTTATCGCCTTCACGTAACCCGTTGAATTTTAATAAATTTCTTTTTGGCACGGCTCTTGCTTTGTGACTCTCGACTCCTCCGCCACGGAATGGAAAGAGAGGTTAAGGGTTGTGTCGAGGCGCGTGATATATTGCATCCTCATGGTGATTGCCGGGATTTCGGGCGCCGCCTGGGCTGTCGTGGTCGACGAAAGCGTCACCGGTGGCGGCTCGGTCAGCTGGTCCACCTATTACACGACGGCGATGAGCCTCGCCGGCAAGATGGCGACCTCCTTGTTCAACGATGCGCTCAACGGCGCCAACACCATCCTGACCGAGTACACGGGCGCCCTTGCCGCGGTCGTGACGGTTATTGTCGCCCTTTCGGTGTACCGGATCATAACGTCGCGCAGCTAAGCCTGACGGTTGGCGGGCTTCTGGGCGAAGTTGTTTGCAGCAACTGCGGAAAGGGCTGGATCCGACCCCCGGCATCCAACCCTCCCGCTGTTACAGCACGCCAATTGTCCCATCGGCTGCCATTAAAGGCGCGATATTGGCGTCGTGTCGATGCGCGACATGAACACGTCATGCTCGCAGCGACGTGATAAAGCCTAGGAGCAAGGCGGGTTTCGTCACAGTCCCCAAAAATGGGGACGCGCGGCAACCGTTGGTAGACGGACGAATACGGCCATTGCCGAGAAAACGGGAATTGTTCGCGTAAGCGGCTAGAATCGAAGATCGCACGCAACTAATGCGTCGCGCAGGTCAATGCGGGCTGCCGTCACTGGAAGCGAGCCGCAACAACAAGTCCAGCGCTGCAAGCACCGAGTCGTGACGAATCTCGGATCTCGATCGCGGCCCCAGCGACAGGGTTTGCGCGACAACCCGTCCGTCCCGGCTGGCAGCACACAAATAAACCAGCCCAACCGGCTTTTCCGGTGTTCCACCGCCCGGCCCGGCGATACCGGTGATCGAAACGGCCAGGTCGACCTTTGCCTTTTCCAGAGCGCCGGTTGCCATTTGCTCCGCGACTTCGGCGCTGACGGCTCCAAATTCCTCGATCGTGGCCTCCCGGACCCCGATAGCCTGCATTTTCGCGGCGTTCGAATAGGTGACGTAGCCCCGATCCAACACGTCCGACGACCCGGCGAACTCGGTCAGAAGCGCGGCCAGGAGACCGCCGGTGCAGGATTCCGCAGTGGCAATCGTCAGTTTCCGCTTACGGCAGAGATCGAGCAGGCGCTCTCCCTGCGTTTGCGCCTCGGCGGAAAAGCCGGTCATGGCAGGATTCCGACGAGGTGTAGCAGCGCAATGGCCAGGATGGCATAGAGCGCCGCAACGATGTCGTCGGCCATGATCCCGAGGCCGCCTTTGAGCCGTCGCTCGACGAGGCCGACCGGCCAGGGCTTGAGGATATCGAACAG
>JAKSBY010000438.1 GCA_022360855.1 Sphingomonadales bacterium
CCGGGCGATCATGCGCGGGCCCGTCAGCCCCGTTTCCACTCCAGCTTTTCCAGTGGGTAGCCGGTCGTCCATTTGGGCCGGTCGAGCACCACGCGCGTCGCGATATGCTTGATGGCCAGGCCCGCATCGCTCAAACCGTCGCAGAGCCGGTTCAGGGCCTCTACATCGGAGCAGCAGACCAGTGAGATATAGTCCACATCGCCGCTGACCCTGAGGCAGTCCATGAACTCGGGAAGCCGGTTGACATGGGCCTCGAACTTCCGCCGCTCGGCCGGGCCGTTCTCCGACAGGGTGACCTCCACATAGGCCTGCACGTTGTGGCACAGGCGGTCCAGGTCCATCTCCGTCACGTAGCGCACCAGATAGCCCTCGTCCTTCAGCGCCTTGCGGCGGGCGAAGCAGGCGCTCTGGGAGAGCCCGACCCTTTCGGCCAGATCCACATTGCTCATGTCGGCATTATTGTGCAGGACCGTGAGGATCTTCCGGTTCAGGCGGTCTATCTTGATGGGCTTTTTCATAGGCGGTTCCGACGGAGCCGAAGATCGTGCCGTTTGGCGCCACGGCCGGTGAAGATTCCTAGCATGCCGGCCGCCAATGACGAAACTTCTTCGCCGCCGGATCGCTACAATGGGCGGTGTCATGGCGCGCCTTGAAGACCTGCTGGAAGATTACGCCACCCGCCCGGTTCCCGACAGCCGGACCGTCGGCGGCCTGCGCGTCGGGATGCTCTACGCGGCACAAGCCTTCTCGGTGCCCGGCCTCGTCACCGGGGTCGAGATCGCCGGCGCCCTCGGGCTCTCCGCCAGCCTCGTCGCCTTTCTGGCGGGCGGGCTGTTTCTGACGGCGGTGGGCTCGGTGACCGGTTACATCGGCGCCCGCGTGCGGCTCTCCTCCTACATGCTGATCAAATTCGCTTTCGGCGAGATGGGATCGAAGATCGTCAACTTCGCCTTTGCGCTGTCGCAATTCGGGTGGTTTGGGGTCCAGGTCTATCTGTTCGCGCAGGCCGCGCAAGGGTTGGGCGCAGAGGTGCTGGGGCTCGAGATCGAACGGCATGTCTACGTGCTCGCCGGCGGCGCGCTGATGATCGTAAGCACCATGTTCGGCTTCAAGCTCCTCAACCGGCTGGCGGTCGTGATCGTGCCGCTGATGATCGCGGTGATGGCGATCATGCTCTATCTGGCGCTCGGCAGCCAGCCGCTTGCGTCAATCTTCGAGGTTCCCGGCGACCTTTCGGTGACGCCGGGCCAGGCCATCTCGGCGGTGGTCGGCAGCCTCGTCCTCGGCGCCATCCTGATCCCCGACGTCACCCGCTACGCCCACACCTGGAAGGGCGGCGTCAGCGCCTCGGTGATCACGTTTTTCCTGGCGTCGACCTTCGTCTACATCGCTGCCGCCATCCCGAGCCTGGTCACCGGCGAGGGCGACACGCTGCGGGTGATGATCGGCATGGGCCTCGGCATCGCTGCCTTCGCGCTGGTCATCCTCGCCACCTGGACTACCAACTCCATCAACCTCTACGGCTCGTCCCTCAGCCTGTCGGCGGTGCTGTCGGACGTCAGGGGATGGAAGGTCACGGTGGGTTGCGGCATCGCCGGCACGGCCGCGGCGTTTTTTGGCATCCTCGATTATTTCGTGCCGTTCCTGATCTATCTCTCGGTGGTGTTCATCCCCGTCGGCGGCATCTACATCACCGATTTCTTCCTGGTCAGCGGCCGGAACTACCGCCTGGAGGATCTGGCGGGACGGCCGGCCTGGGCGTGGCCGGCGCTTACGGCCTGGGCGGCAGGCTCGGCGGTCAGCTACCTGACCTCCCAGGGCCACCTCGTTCTCTCCACCATCCCGGCGGTGGACGCGCTCGCGGTCGCGGCGGCGGCCTACTACCTGCTGATCAGGCTCAGGGCAACGAAATGAGAATCGGGCTCGACGTCGGCGGCACGCACACCGATGCGGTCATCCTGGACGGCCGGGACATCCTCGCCCGCCACAAGGCGACAACGTCCGCCGACATCACCTCGGGCATCGTAGAGGCGTTCACCACGGTCCTTGACGTGGCCGGCGCGCAGCCGTCCGCGATCGACGCGGTAATGCTGGGCACCACCCAGTTCACCAATGCAGTGGTCGAGCGGCGCGGCCTGAGCCCGGTGGCGACGGTCCGCGTCGCCCTGCCCTCCGGCGAATGCCTGCCGCCCATGGTGGACTGGCCAGACGATCTCAGCGCCGCGCTCGGCCGGCACGTCTACATGCTCCAGGGCGGCTCGGAGTTCGATGGCCGCGATCTGGCGCCGCTGGACGAGGAGGAGATCGACCGGGTCTCGGCCGATATCCGCAGCAAGGGCCTGAAGGCGGTGGCGGTCTCTGCCGTGTTTTCGCCGATCCGGCCGGACGTGGAGCACGCGGTCGCGGAACGCATGGCCGCGGCGCTCCCCGAAGCGCGCATCGTCTGCTCCCACGAGCTCGGCCGGCTCGGCCTCTTGGAGCGGGAGAACGCGGCGATCCTCAATGCCTGCCTGCTTGAGGCCGCGGAGAGGGTCGTCTCCGGCTTCGAGGAGCTGCTGACCCGCCTCGACATCACCGCGCCCTTCTTCGTCAGCCAGAATGACGGGACCGTGATGCAAGCCACTACGGTCCGGCGCTATCCGGTGCTGACCTTCTCCTCTGGGCCGACCAACTCCATGCGGGGCGCCGCGTTCCTCTCGGGCATCAAAGACGCCATTGTCGCCGATGTCGGCGGCACCACCACCGATATCGGCATGCTGATCAACGGCTTTCCCAGGGAATCGAGCTGGACCGTGGAAATCGGCGGCGTGCGGTCCAACTACCGCATGCCCGACATTCTCGCCATCGGCCTCGGCGGCGGCAGCCTTGTCAGCGCTGACGGGACGGCAGTCGGCCCGCGGTCCGTCGGCCACGAGCTGGTGAGGCGGGGCCGCTGCTTCGGTGGCGACACCCTGACCGCGACAGACATCGCCGTGGCCGCCGGTCTTGCAACTATCGGCGCGCCGGTCGACCTTGACGGCGCAGTTGTGAAGACGGCGCAGGCCACCATGCACGCCATGGCCACGGATGCGGTGGACCGCATCAAGACCAGCGCGGACCCGTTGCCCCTGATCGCCGTCGGCGGCGGTCAGTTCCTGATTGGCGACGGCATCCCCGGTATCTCCCGCATCGTCCGGCCGCCGCACGCGGACGTGGCCAATGCGGTTGGCGCGGCGCTGGCGCAGGTCAGCGGCGAGGTCGAGCATCTCTACCGCCCGGGCCGGGACTCCCGGGAGCGCGCCATCGCGGCCGCGACGGAGCAGGCGACCGGGAAGGCCATCGCCGCGGGCGCCCGGCCGCAGAGCGTAGACGTGGTGGCGGTGGACGAAATCCCGATCCCCTACATGGCTCAGGAGACCGTGCGCCTGCACGCCCGCGTCGTCGGGGACCTGGACCTGCCGGCGGACGCCCGCCCATGAAGGTGACGGCGGCGCATATCGACGCCATCGCCGCGGGCTCCTCCTTCCTGGCCACCGGCGGCGGCGGCGACCCCTATGTCGGCGCGCTCCTGGCCAAGACGTTTCTGGAGACCTTCGGCGCAGTCGATCTCATCCCGCTGGAAAGGCTGGACGACGAGGCCACGGTGATCGCCGTCGGCGGCATCGGCGCGCCGCTGATATCGCTGGAAAAGCTGCCCAATGGTGGCGAGCAGAGCTGGGCACTGGAGGCGCTCGAACGCCATATCGGCAGGACCGCGGACGCGCTGATCGCCTTCGAGGTCGGCGGCGTCAACTCGCTCCTCACCTTCGTCGCCGCGGCCCGGCGCGGCCTTCCCGTGGTCGACGCGGACGGCATGGGCCGCGCCCTGCCCGAGATGCAGATGACCACTTTCAGCATCCACGGCGTCAACGGCACACCCATGGCCGTGGTGGACGAGCACGGCAACAGCGCCGTGGTGACGGCTCAGGACACGGAGACCGCCGAACGCCTGACCCGCAACATCGCACTCGCCATGGGCGGACAGTGCACCAGCGCCGAAAGCGCCATGACCGGCGCAACTGTCAAGCAGGCCGCCATTCCCGGTACTATCGGCCTGTGCCACCGCATCGGCGGCGCGCTGACGGCAAACCGCAACGACACGCCCGGCTTTTTGGCGGAGCTGACGGAGCTCATGGCGCCAACCGCCTTCGGCTGCGTCACCCGCCTCATGGACGGCAAGGTCGTCGACGTACTGCGCCGCACCGAGGGCGGTTTCGATGTCGGCACCATCGTCCTGCAACGCCTGGACAGGGCCGGGCCCGACATGCGCATCTCCTTCCAGAACGAATTTCTTCTCGCCCTGGAAGACAGCGCCCTGCGTGCCTCGGTTCCCGATCTCATCTGCATCGTCGACAGCGAAACCACCCGGCCGATCACCAGCGACCGCATCCGCTACGGGCAGCGCGTGGCGGTGATCGCCATTGGCGCACCGGAGGTCTACCGGTCGGACCGGGCGCTTGAGGCCGTCGGGCCCCGCTGTTTCGGGTTCGACGTGGATTACGTGCCCTTGGAACACCTTCTCTAGGAGACTGCGATTATGAAGCATATCCGCATGATCTCACCGGTCGTCCCCAGCGGCGACTGGTCGCCGGAAACCACCTATGAGGAGTTTCTGAAGCACTACGAACGGCCCGACCTGAAGCTCTCCAGCGCCTTTCTTGACAAGGGGCCGCAGTCCATCGAATACCGGCTGGAGGAGGCCATGCTGGTGCCCGATCTGGTGGTCAAGGCCGTGGAGGCGGAACGCGAAGGCATCGATGGGCTGATCGTCGACTGCATGGCCGACCCGGGCGTGGACGTGGTGCGGGAATGCGTGTCCATCCCCGTCATTGGGCCCGGCCGGCTCTCCATGCA
>JAKSBY010000744.1 GCA_022360855.1 Sphingomonadales bacterium
GGTGTTCGCCGCCGGCTGGGACGAACGCGCCCTGCACGACGCGGCCGTCGTCTGCGCACTGTTCAATTTCATGAACCGGGTGATCCACGGCGCCGGCGTCGACCCCCACGACGACGTCTATGCGCAGCGCAACCGCCTGACCCGCAAACGCAGCCTCGAGCGCCGCCGAGCCGACAACGAAAGGCACATCGGCGCCAAACACTACACCCAATACGGCAAACAGCTCGGCATTGCCGAGTAGACGGCCCCCTCACCCTCCGCACCTTGCGGCGCTCCTCCCTCTCCCCGGCGGGGAGAGGGCCGGGGTGAGGGGGCTTGATAGCCTTAAGTACCAGGTACTTAAGGGGGGTGCCGCGTCGCTGACACGCCTCGCGATGCCAGGATCGCAGGAAATACGGTGGCAGGTACCATAATAAATGAGGTACCTGTCACCATATTTTAGAGGCTAGTCAAACCCCGGCTTGCGGCCGTGATAGAGGCGGTAGAGGGTGTCGGCCTGATAGAGCATGTCGAAGGCCATGTGGCGCAGGGTGCGCGGCTTGAGCTTCCGGCCCTTGTCGCGGACGCGGGACAGGTCGCACAAGACCACGGCCTGGCTGTAGAGCCGGTCGATGGGCCGCGCCATGACGTCCACCGTCTCGGCGTCGGGAGACGTGTCCTCGCTCCGCTCGCGCCGGGCCATGGCCTGGGCAATGATCACCTCGGGCTCGTCCTCGATGTCCGTGGCCTCGTCGTCGTGATCGCTCATGACGTCCTCCCGGCGGCGACGAGGCCGTCGACGACGTGGTGGGCGAGATGGAGGCTCCTGTCGTCCAGGCCGCGCAGGCGGTCGGCGATGCCGGTCATCAGCCCGGCGCGTACCGGCGACATGTCCGCATCCTCCGGCACGTCGAACAGTATGTTGGGCGAGACGTCCAAGGCCCAGGCCAGCCGCGCCAGGGTGACGTAGCCGGGCATGGTCCTGCCGCGCTCGATGGCGGAGACGGCTTCCACCGAGCGGTCGATGAGCCCGGCCAGGTCTTCCTGCTTAAGCCGCCGGTGCTTACGAAGGGCGCGGACGCGAAAGCCGAGGCGGCGGCTCAGGTGCTTGTCCGATTCTAGAATTCCGTTCGGGCTGAGCGCTTGTCCTCCGTAGCCTTGGCGAAGGAGGATGTCGAAGCCTGAGCGGCCGTCCGGTCCTTCGACAAGCTCAGGACGAACGGAGTTGGACGTCTGTTCCGGGTTTCTAGGATCAGGTGAAGCTGTGCTATGGGATGGATTAGCCATGCCAATCTCCTAAACAGGTTGGTGTGGTCAGGGCTTCGTGGGTGGTATGAACACCTGCGGAGCCCGTTGATATTAAAAACATATAGCAATAGGTATTTTACATACCTTTGTATCGAAGTCAAACGTATTGTTTGTAAAAATACCTACTTCCAAGCTAATACCGCTGCCATGATCACCATTGGGCAAATCAAGGCTGCGCGCGCCTTTCTGGGCCTTACACAGTCCGAACTTGCGGAAAAGGCCAACATTTCCCTAGCAGCCCTGAATAACGCCGAACGGGGTATCGTGGTTCCGCATCGCGCAACTATTCAGGCCATCCAACTGGCGTTGGAATCGGCAGGAATTGAATTCATCGACGAAAACGGCGGCGGGCCGGGCGTGCGGCTGAAGAAGTCGTGATCACGCCCAATCTCTGCCGCGCCGCGCGCCACCTCCTTGGTTGGAGGCAAGAAGTCCTGGCCGAACGCGCCGAGGTCAGTGTTACTTCCATCCGCCGCTTCGAGAGCGGCAGAACCTCGCCGCACCGCGCCACCCTGAAAGCCCTGAAAACGGCCTTCGAAGACGCCGGCATCGAATTCATCGACGACGACGGCATCGGCCTGAAGCTCAAGAGGTAGGGGCAAAAAAGGGAACCGTCCCCTATTCTCGTCCCCTATTCTTCTGCGGCGTGACCGTGTTCTAGACCGGCTTCGGCGGGACGTAGATGTAGCCGGCGCCGCGGACGGTCTTGATCACTTGCGGCTTTGCCGGGTCCGGCTCGATCTTGCGCCGGATGCGGGCGACGCGGATGTCGATGGAGCGGTCGAAGGGCTCAGAGTCGCGGCTGTGGGCGAGGTCGAGGAGCTGATCGCGGCTCAGGACGCGGTTGGGCCGCTCGGCGAATGCCGCCAGAAGGTCGTATTCCATGGCCGTGATCGGCACTTCCCCGCCCTCGGCGTCGAACAGCTTATGCGCCTCCACGTCGAGGACCATGGCGCCGAACGGCACCCGGTTGCGCGCCTCTTCGGCGACTCGCGCCTGGACCGTGCGGCCTTTTTCGAGCCGGCGCCCCAGAGCTTTGAGCCGGGCCAGGAGATCGCGCAGATTGACCGGCTTGGCCAGGTAATCGTCGGCGCCCATTTCCAGCCCGACGATGCGGTCGACCATTTCGCCGGCGGCGGTGAGCATGACGATGCCCATCTCGGTGCCGTCGCTCAGACGCCGGGCGATGCTCAGGCCGTCTTCGCCGGGCATGTTGATATCGAGAACCGCGATATCGAAGCCGTCTTCGTCGCCATCCAGGAGTCGAGACAGTTCCTCCGCATTGCCGGCGGCGTGCGCCTCGATGCCGTGCAGATTCAGATATTCCAGCAAGGTCTCGCGGATATCTTCCTCATCGTCGACGACGACAACCCGCAGTTTCCTCTCCATATCATCCCCGCTTAATCAGACTTTGCCGCACCCCGGTCTTCATCCGCGCCCGATTTCATTCCGTCGATGAAGTCGCGCACCTCGTCGGGCGTGAACGGCTTCTCCAGATAAGGCCGCCCGGCCTCTTCGAGAAAATTGCCGGCGCCCGGACCCAGCGTATCGCCGGTGATGAAGGCCAGACGGTCGACCAGACCCGGCCAGCGCTCCTGCAGATAGGCATAGAATTCGGGGCCGTCCATGCCGGGCATCCTGAGGTCGCTCAGGATCAGATCGAACCGCGCGCCCTCCAGCGCCGACATGGCTTCGGCGCCGCTCTCGGCGGCGGTGACGCTGTGGCCGTCGGCCGACAGGATGTCCTTGAGCGTCTGAGCAACCTCCGGCTCGTCATCGACCACCAGCACATGCAGGCCGGCGGACCGCTCGGGCACCTCTTGCTCGCACTCCTCGTCCGCCGAATGCCAGGCCGTGCGCGGCAGGGTCACCGTAAATCTGGCGCCCTTCCCGGGCGCGCTTTCGACCTCGATACAGCCGTCATGCGCTTCGACGATGCCGCGGCAGACCGAAAGGCCGATCCCGGTGCCCTCGTTGACCTCTTTGGTCGTGAAGAAAGGCTCGAACAGGCGCGCCTGCACGTCCGGCGCAATGCCCGGGCCGGTATCGGAGACCTCCACATAGACGTCGCGATCGTCGGACCGGCTGGCGATGGTCAGGCGGCGCGGGTGGGAATGCGCCGCCATCGCATGCTGCGCATTCACGATCAGATTCATGATCACCTGGCCAAGCTGATCGGCGTCGCCCCAGATCGCCGGCAATTCATCCTGCCGCTTGATCTCGATACTGATCTCGGCGGTCCTGAGTGGATAGGCGGTAATCTCGAGCGCCGCGTCGACCACCTCGTTCATGTCGACCTCGGCGAGCTGCGGCGCCGACTGGCGCGCCATCGAGAGGAAGGTCTTGACGATGCGCGAACAGCGATCAGCGGCTTTGCCGATCTTATCCGCCCGCTTGGTAATCGCCGGATCGTCGGTGGTTTCCTTGAGCAGCAGCGCCTGGCCCACCAGTACCGAGAGCGGATTGTTGAGCTCATGCGCGACGCCGGCCAACAGCGCCCCGAGCGCGTTGAGCTTCTCGCTCTGATAGAGCTGCTCCCGCTGTCGGTTGATCTGCTGTTCCGCCGCCTTGCGTTCGGTCAGGTCGACGATACCGGTGATGCAGCAGGGCTCGCCCTGGTAATGGATCGAATGCGACGTCATTTCGATGGGGATGACCGTGCCATCGACGCGCCGATACTCCGTCTCGAAACCGTCAAGCTCGCCGTCCCGCTCGAACACCCGCACCGCCTCGAGCCGATCCTCTTCATTCACATAGAACCGCCGGACATCCTCACCGATCAGCGAGTCCGGCTCCACACCCCAAAGCTCCGCGGCCGCCGGGCTGGCGTAGCGGATGACGCCGTCCTCCAGACCGGCGATAAACACCGCCACCGGATGCGCCTCCGCGATGCCGCGGAAACGCTCTTCGCTGTCCTTCAGCGCCGCCTCCATCTCCTTGCGCTCGGTCAGGTCCATAAAACCGATGAGCGCGGCGGGCTCGTCGCCGTAGGAGATGTGCGCCGCCGAGACGAGCATAGGTATCGTGACCCCGTCGGCCCGCAGGATGGTGGACTCGTGGTAGTCGAGGAATCCTTCCTCGATGAACTGGGCCCGCCGCTCGTGATATTGGCCGTCCGGCGGATTGAACTCCCAGGACTTGCGCTTGAGCAGGTCATCCATCTCGTAGCCCACCATCTCGGCGGCATTGGGATTGGCGAAGAGGATCTGCGAATCCGAGATGCGCGAGACGATGACCGGAAGCGGCAGGCTTTCGATGATCTCCCTGAGCCGCTTTTCGCTGCCCTGTAACGCCAGCTCGCGGTTTTTCCGCGCCGTCAGGTCCATCGCCGAGACCAGGATCGCCTTGCGCCCTTCGAACTCGATCAGGCGGCAGGTGACCGAAACCCAGATCTGGGTGCCGTCCTGGCGGCGGAGCTCGACCTCCATGTCGTCGACCTGACCGTCCCGGTCCAGCACCTCCCTCAGCGACGTTCTTTGCGTCGGGTCGACATAGTAGTCGGACACGTTCAGATCGAGCGTGCCGTCTTTGTTGCGCAGCATCGTCTCTTCGGCGGTTCGGCTGTAGAACAGGATCTCGCTGGTTTCGTAGTCGGAGATGATGATCGGGATCGGCTGCGCTTCGAGGATCTGCCGCAAGGTCAGCTCGCGCCGACGTACCGTCGCTTCGACCTCCTTAAGGTCGGTGATATCGGTAATGACGAAGACCGAGCCGCCCTCGGTGGTCGGCCGCGACGTTACCCAAAGCGCCGTACCGTCCTGGTTCTGAAGCTCGTAGGGTTTTTCGAAATTGAGGAACTTTTCGAGCGCGTCCTCCGCGGTCTCGACCGGCTCGCCGTCGATGGTCCTGACCATCTTGGCCGAGTCCTTCAGATAGTCCCTTGCCAGGCGGCCGACAAGATCGGACTTCTGCGCGCCGTTCATCCCGGCCAAGGCGGAATTACACATCAGCAGCCGCATATCGGAATCGTAGATGGCGAAGCCGGAGCTCGTGCTTTCGATGGCGTCGTCGAGGATCTTACGGGCGCGGCGAATCTCCGCCTCGCGCTCCATCTTCTCGCTCAGATCGATGATCGAGGTGATGATGGCGGTATTGCCGCGGAACGGAATGCGGCGGCTGGTGATCGAGACCCAGAAGAGGCTGCCGTCGGCCTTGCGCGTCTGCATCTGAACGTCGTCGAGCCGGCCGGTCTTTTCAAGCTGCCTGCGAAGCGCCAGCCGATCGGCATCGGAAGCGTAGTAGGGGCCGGTAAATTGCGGGTCGGTGATCGGCCATTCCAGGCCGTAGAGCTCCGCCGCCGCCGGGCTGAGATACAGTACCTCCGCCGTATCGAAGTCGGCCAGTATGATCGGAATCGGGTGGCCCTCGATAATCGACCGGAGATTCTGCTCGCGCTCGCGAAGATCGGCCTCGATGTGCTTGAGATAGGTGATATCGGTGATATTGAGGACGAAATTCCCGCCCTCGACCGCCTTGGTGACGACCAGCAGCCATCGTCCATCCAGCAACTCGGTTTCGAACGGCGCGGTGATGGAGGCGCGAATCTGCTCTTCGATCTCTTCGACCGAGTCTCGGATCTCGTCGATGTTCCGGCCGTCGAAGGTGCGCACGGAATTCGCAATCCACAAGGCCAGCGTATCGATGCCACGACCCACAAGCTGCTCGGTGCTCAGTCCGTAAAGGTCGGCAAGCGCCTGGTTGACCTTGAGGAGCCTGAGATCGGAGTCGAAGAGACCGAAGGCGTTGGGCAGGGCTTCCAGGGCGTCGTCCAGTAGCGCCGAAAGCTCTTCGGTCTCCTGCTCCATGCGCCGGGTCTCGGTGAGGTCGCGGATGACGGAGAACCAGACCCGCTCGCCATATTGGGTGGTTTCGGTCAGTCCGATCTCTATCGGAAAGATCCGGCCGCTCTTGTGAAGCCCCTCGGTCTCGACCCGCCTCCCGGCCATGCGGCCTTTCCCGGTGTCTTCGAACCGGCGCATGCCCGCGAGATGGCGCTCGCGATGCTCGGGCGGGATAATGAGATCGCTGACCAGCTCTCCGATCGCCTCGCCGCGGCTGTAGCCAAAGGTCTTCTCGGCGGCCGGATTGAATTCCAGGATACGTCCATGCCGGTCGGTAGCGATGATGCAGTCGAGGACCGAATTGGTAATCGTGGCGTAGAGCGACTCCGCGTCGACGCCGCCAGGCGGCGTCTCGCGTTCGATTTCCTCGGGCATGACGTCCATGGTTTTTCCCTCCTAGGCCCAAAAGCCTAGCACATTTCGCCATGGGGGTTCGTAACAACTGAAACCCTTTTCCCCGCGGCGGCACGCCGTCCTGAAACCTGTCATCCCCACCTTATGGGCCATGGAGACGCCCATCATGGCCGCGTCACCTGACAAAGTAAGGAGAAATGACATGTTTGATTCCTTTGAGCCCGCTCGGCTCGGCAAGACTGCGCCGCCGCGCTACCCGGCCGCCCGCGATGCCTTCTGGCGCCGGCGCGCCTGCCGCAACCGACGCCGCAATCAGCGTATCGGCCGCTAGGACGATGATCGGGCATTCCGCTTACCGCCATTGTTCTATCGCCCCCAATTCGGGCCCGTTCCGTGTTCATCCTGATCACGCAGAGACGAACATATAGCCCTGCCCGCGGATCGTCTTGATGATCTGCGGCTTGGCCGGAACGGGCTCCACCCTCTGGCGCAACCGCGCAACCCGCACATCGATGGACCGGTCGGACGCTTCGGGCTCGCCGGTCAGCTCCTTGAGCCGGCACCGGCTGAGCGGCTCGTCCGCGTGGGACAGAAAAGCTTTCAGCAATGCGCATTCGCTCGGCGACAGCGCCGTAGCTTCGCCGGAATCCGAAATCAGCCGTCCCTCCTCGCTTTCGAACTCCCACGCGCCGACATAGGTGATCGCCCGTTGCCTGAAGGCCGGCACCAGCGGCTTTGCCGCCCGGCGCAGCACGCTGTTGAGCCTCAGCGCCACTTCCTTAGGCGAGAACGGCTTGACGATATAGTCGTCGGCGCCCAATTCCAGCCCCACGACGCGGTCGTAAACTTCGCCCGAAGCGGTCACCATGATGATGCCGAGATCGCCGTTGGCCCGCAGATGCCGGGCCAGCGAAAACCCGTCCTCGCCGGGCATCGTGACGTCGATAAGCGCCGCGTCAAACGAGGCGCCGGCCGTGGCGCTTTTGGCCGAACCCGCATCCTCGGCCGTCGCGGTCATACAGCCGAGGCCGGAAAGATAGTCCTGCAGAAGATCGCGGATGTCTTCCTCGTCATCGACGATCAACACGTTGGGTTCATCTTGCATGGTCTCGCCCTCCTGTTTAGCCGGCGGCAATCCGCTCGGCCCCGTTCAGACGCTCGTTGGTGAGCCGCGTCTTGGCCGAATTCGGCAGATTGATCACGAATTTGGCGCCGCCCATGGAGGATTCGGCCACGCCGATAACGCCGCCATGGGCCTGCACGATGCTGCGGCAGATGCTCAAGCCGAGCCCGGTGCCTTCGCCCACCTTTTTGGTCGTGAAGAACGGCTCGAAAACACGCTCCCTGAGCTCGGCCGGAACGCCGGGGCCGTTGTCCTGGATGGTGATCTCGGCACAATCTCCGCCGCAAGACTGCCGGGTGCTGATGACCAGACGGCGGGGCCCGGCATGGCCGGCCAGAACCTGCCGTGCATTGGCGATCAGATTGACGAAAACCTGGGTCAGCTGGTCAGGATCGGCCTGGGCGGGCATGAGCTCGGAGAGGTCGACGTCGACGGTGATATTGTCGCTCCTGAGGCCATGCGCCATGAGGTCGGTCGCGCCGGCAACGATCTCGTTAAAGTCGGCGTCGCGACGGGCCAGCGGCCGCTTGCGCGCCATGGCAAGAAACGATTTGACGATACGGGCGCAGCGTTGCGCCGCCGTATAGATCTTTTCCGCCACCTGCCGCGTGTGCGGGTCCGGCGCCGAATCCTTGAGCATCGCGGTGCGGCCGACGATGACGCTGAGCGGATTGTTCAGCTCGTGCGCAACGCCGGCCAGGAGGGAGCCCAGCGCCGACAGCTTTTCCGCCTGAAAAAGCCGATCCCGCTGGGCCCTCAGCTCCGCATCCAGCCGCTTGGTTTCCGTGAGGTCGCGAAGATGCGCGGTATAGAGCACGTAGTCCCTGTCACCGGTCGAGGTA
The DNA here is from genome assembly GCA_022360855.1 of Sphingomonadales bacterium. GTDB lineage: Bacteria > Pseudomonadota > Alphaproteobacteria > Sphingomonadales > JAKSBY01 > JAKSBY01. Next base: position 8,448 of record JAKSBY010000744.1, read on the forward strand.
ATCGTAATCTCGACCGGAAAGGCGTCGCCGGATGCGCGCCGGGCAACCATCTCGGTTCGCGGGATGCAGACCTGCCGATCTCCGCACACCACTTCCTGAAGGCGCAGGCGTGCCTGTTCGGGTAGCAGATCCTCGGCGTCCCAGCCTTTTTCGAGCTCGTCGGCGGTCAGGCCGAACATCTGCTCCGCCGCCGGATTGAAGTCGATGATCCGGCAGTCGCGATCGAACGACATTATGGCGTCATGCGCGCAGTCCACGATAGCGTGGTGGCGCTGCTGGCGGATGCGCTGGCGAACCCGCAGGCGCTCCATGAGGCCGACCGCCAGGCTCAGCGACGACAGCGCCAGGGTCGCATAATAGATGTTGACGGTAACGGCGCCGAACGGCACCCAGCCGAGATCGGCACCGACCCTGATCACCGAACCGACAAAAATCGCCGCCCAGCCGGTGAGGAAGGGATTGGCGCCGGGGATCTTCGTCAAGACGCTGAGCGCAGTCAGGCCGATGATGACGCCGAGCACGATGATCCCGAAATAGGTCAGGACCGGCCCCACGACGTTGGGGGCGGAGACGACCGCCCCGGCGACCGGGAGCGCGCCCCACATCACCGCCTTCAACGCCACGTCGTAGCGGGGAAAATGCCGCTCGCTGTTGAGAAAGACCCGCGCGAAGCCGATTCCGAAAAACCATATCCCGGTCATGGCGACGTCGCCGATGACCGACGCGCTCGCCCCGTCGGTCCAGATCCCGTGCTCGCGAACGAAGCCGCTGACGAAGCCGGAGTAGACGCCGGCCGAGACGATGTAGCTCAACAGATACGGCACCGTGCTGCTCGGCGACACGCGCCAGATCATGAACAGATAAAGGACCGCCGCGATCATCAGGCCGAAAATCGTGCCGAAGAAAAGATTCAGATCGCTATTGAGGTGATGCAGGGCCGACAGGGTCATCAGCTCGATAGACAGTGTCGGAAAGGTGATCCCGTCGACCGCAAGATAGAGATCCGCCTTGCCGGTCGCCGGCGGCTCAACCTCGAAAACAGAGAACCGTTCGGTCGGGCGGGACGGGTCAGCCGGCGCCAGCGCGCCGGCCTGCGCGACGTTCACGATCCGGCCGCCGGCGACCGTATAAAGCGTAGCGTGATTGACCCAGCGATAGGGCAACGCCAGGAACCAGCGTTCGGCCCCGTCTTCCGCGGCGACGCGGAGCTTGAACCAATACCGATTCTGCCGGCCCGCCGCCTCCTCCCGGCCGTGAAACCCGGCCTCGAACCCGGCTTCGTCGCCGAGGGCGAGCAGCGTTTCGATGCCGAGCGTGCCGTCCGGATCACGCAGGAATTCGATCCGGCCCGTGACGCCCACCCGGGGCGTTTCGGCGCGAAGCTCGATCTCGGAGGCGTCTCCGGCGCTGCCGAGGAGCACGATAAGAAGAAATGCCGTCAGCACCGCCCGCATCAGGCGCACCGGGTCGCTGGCGTGGAAAGCCGATAGCCGAAGCCACGGACGGTCTCTATTTCCACGGGCGCCAAACCTGCCGCCTGCAGCTTGCGCCGCAGCCGCGAGATGCGGATTTCCAGCGACCGGTCAAACGGCGACCATGGCTTGTTGTGAGCCCACTCGCTGAGCTGATCGCGGTTCAGCGCCTCGCCCGGATGACGCGCCAGAACCGCGAGCAGGTCGAACTCCATGGCCGTCAGGTCGACGCTGCGCTCCTCCGGCGTGGTCAGCACCCGCCGGCCCAGATCGAGCCTTAGCGCGCCGAGATCGACGATTTGCCTACCGTGATTGTCGTTGGCCGCCGGGGGCGAGCGGCGCAGGAGCGCCTTTGCGCGGGCGACCAGCTCCCGTGGCTGAAACGGCTTGGTCAGGAAATCGTCGGCGCCCGCGGCGAAGCTCGGCTCAATCTTGGCGGGGCTTTGGCCCGTCAGGACGAGAATGCGGCATTGGCCGTCGGCACCAAATTCCCGTGCCAGCGTCAGCCCGCTTTCGCGGCCGAGCCCGAGATCGATAATCGCCAGCCCGACGGGCCGCGCTTCGAGAACGCCGCGCGCCCCCGCGACCGACCCGGCCGGGTGCACGGTGAAGCCGTGCCCGGAAAGGGTTTCGGCGACCGTCTCCAGGACGTCGGGGTCGTCATCGAGGACCAGAATTTCCGTCGCGAGTGTCATGGTAGGAATCCAAAATCAGCCGATTGGATAGCGCCGCCATGTATCAGCCTGATGTCTCGGCAGGCGGCGAATGTTTCAATTGTTTCAACGGCGCAAAAAAATGCCGGGCCCGCAAAGGAGGCCCGGCCGAAGGGGGGTTAGGGAGGAACGTCATGAAGGCGTCGGGTCTCGAGGCCGTCATGCCGTGTCAACAGCGCCAGACTGGAGGTCCAATGTTTCCCTTTGACCTCTCCGACAGGGCTTTTTTGTTTCAGATGTTTCAGCGGGAGCTGCCGCCGCGCTATCTGCGCCGCGGCCGGACGTCCAGGGGACATTCGGGTCGCGCCGTCGCCACACGCCCACCTATCCGGCGCAGGTCCGCGCGCGCTGCCTCCGGCAGGTCGCGGGCCCCGGCGCACCCGTCGTCGAGCAACAGGCCGGCCAGCCAACCTGGGGCGAGACGCTGCTGGCCCAGCCTACGGCTGCGCTGCGTCACGCCCACGCGTTCGCGCGTCATCACTGTTGCCCGCTCGGCAACAGCGGCGGCGAGCGCGACGTCCCCACGACATGCCATTTCGGCAAGATAGCCCGCCAAACAAGCCTCATATTCCGGCGGTGGGATCGAGCTCGGATCTTCACCGATCAGGATCTGATCCTGGCCGGCTTGCGCCCGCAGTCGCGACAAAGCCGTTTCCGTTATCGCCTCGCGCTTTTCGGCCGCCTTGTCCGGCCGCTCCGGGTCAAGTATCCGAAGCTGCTCACTCAATTCCGTCCGCAATTCACTGTATTCGACCGGCGAAAGGGGCACGACTTCGGCGGCCCTGATATCGGCGCGCTCAAAGCGTCCCCAGTCGAGCCGCGTTCGCCAGAGCTTGGCGCCGCGAAGATCGGCTGCCGTGGTATCAGCCCTGACAAGATCAGCACCGCGAAGATCAGCATGCTGCAAGTCCGCGGCACGGAGATCGGCACCCTCCAGATTTGCGCCTTGGAGCCGCGCCCGCTCAAGTCTGGCGCCGATGAGATCGACGTTTCTAGCCAACGCAGCCGTGAGGTCCGCCCCGTCAAGCCGGGCGCCGGCAAGCTTCGCCGACGAGAGATCCGCGGCCGGCAGTTCGGTCTCGCTGAAATTCGCCCCGCTCATGTCGGCGGAGTTCAACCGGGCGCCCACCATTGAGGCCCGGCTGAAATCGCTATTCCGCAGCTCGGCTCCGGTCAGGTAGGCGCCACCGAGATTGGCTTCAGAAAAATCCACGTCCGTCCCGACGACGGAATAAAGAGTGGCGCCCGATAAGTCAGCCCTTGCGAAATTGGCGCCGGTTAGTTTCGCGTTGGCGAGTCTTGCTCCTCTCAGGCTTGCCCGGCCGTCTAGCTCCGCATCCGTCAATTCGGCACCCGGCAGCATCGCATGATCGAGGCTGACCCCGGTGAGGTCCGCCCCGTTGAAATTGGCCCTTGCAAGCGATGCCCCATCAAACTTCGCCGCCGTGAGGTCCGCCCGGTTGAAATCCGCGCCGTCGAAAATCCCATAGCGAAGATCGCGGCCGCGCAGACTGATGCTGCGGCTGGCACCCTTGAAGCGTTCGTCATCGACCAGATCGGCGCTCATCAACACCAGATTGCGGCTGAACGGGCTGGTTAGAGTCCGCTGGACTTCGTTTCGCGCGCCTTCGAACAACGCGGCCGTCAGGCACAGCATGCGGCGCCCGCGGATCTCGATCACACCGAGCGGAGCTTCATTGATGCACGCCCCAGGGTCATCCTTGCGGCCGAACTTCGTGATATCCGCCTCTCCGTCGGGCAAAATCCAACCCTCCGCCTCTTCGCCCGGAATTGTCGCGACGAAGATGGAGAACAGGACAAAGACCACGCTGATGGCCAAAAGCGAAACCGTCGCGTTCAGCGCCGCCATCTGCTGTTGGGTCGTGGCTACCGCCTGCCTCGACCACTGCCAGTAGGCAACGAGCGCCCGCGAGCGGTTCGGTCCTTTGAGGATTTGCTTGAAGATCGTCTGGAGCTGGGCGCGGGAGGTTGTGGCGAGTTGGCGGATCAGACGAAAGGGCGCACCAAAGAGATCGAGCCAGGCGGCCGAAAAGGTCCCGCTCGGATGCAGCACGGAAGGCCATAGCGCCCAAAGCAAGGCGAGATCGGCCATGACCGCCGCCCGGTGCCACCAGGTCATGCTCTCCGCATGATAGGGCAAGAAGCGGATCTGGCAGGCGAGAAGCAGCAGGACAGGCCCCGCCACGACGGTCACCCAAATCGAGAATTGGATTGCGAAGGTCTGGATGGTGCCGGTGCGGTTGCCCACCAGCATCCGCGTAAACATGAAGGGATTCAGCCGGTCGCGGATTTTACGCCGTTCCGACTGCAGCCGGACGTGATCGCGAAGTTCCTGGTCGAAGGCGAAGAGCTTGCGGGCCAGCCCTTCGAGCTGAATAAGCAGATTGAGGTGCAGCAGCAACAGAATCGCCGGCGCGTAGCGGTAGAAGTCGAACAGCGGCAGCTCGACGCTGAGGATCGGCAGCTTCACCGGTGCGCCCAGCAGAAGCTGTGCGTGGGTTGTCGCGCCGACGACTATGAGCAGATAGGCGGCATAGCTGAGAAAGGTGATCCATGCTGTTCGCGCGGCACCACTGGCAGCGTTGCCTGCGGCCAGTAGCTTTTCAACGTGTTCCGGCGCTCGTGCCATGGCCACCCCCCATATCGGCCCCATATCAGCGATGATGCATCAAGGATGCATCAAGTTGGCCGAAATTGCCGCAAAAAATGCTACCGCCCGGCCGCCTTGGGCCCGCCGACCACTTCTTCCATGGTCTTGTTGGGCTCTTCGACGCCGAGCGGGTCGACATGGATAAGGATATCGGCGGAGGGGAAGGCCTCGCCCAGGGTCGCCTCGACCTCGTCGGCGATGAAATGCGCGGCTCTCAGGTTCAGCTCAGGGTCGAGCTCAATGTGGAGTTGGATGAAGCTCGTGATGCCGCTCTTGCGGGTCTTGAGGTCGTGCAGCCCGCGCACCTGCGCGTTGCCCAGCACGAGATCGAAGATGCGGTCGCGGTCGGCCTCGGAGAACTCCCGGTCCATCAGCATATCGAGGCTTTGTTTGAGAATACCCGTCGCGTTGAAGGCGATGTAGCCCGCGATCAGGATGCCGAACAGCGCGTCGGCATAGAGGAAGCCGGAAAAGGCGGTGATGGCGATCGACGCGATGACGGAGCCGTTGAGCAGAAGATCGCCCTTGTAGTGCAGGTGATCCGCGGACACGGCCACCGAGCCGGTGCGCCGGATGACGTGCATCTGATAGGCGACCAAAAAGCCGGTCATCACAATCGCGAAGACCGAGACGCCGATGCCGACCCACTCGGCGCTGATCGGCTGCGGGTTGATCAGCCGTTCTATGGCTTCGAGCAGCAGGAACGCCGCCGAGCCGAAGATGATCGCCGACTGAAACAGCCCGGCGATGGCCTCGGCCTTGCCGTGGCCGAAGCGGTGCGCCTTGTCTGCCGGCGCCAGCGCCGCGCGCACGGCAAAGAAGTTGACCGCCGAGGCAACCAGGTCGAGGACGGAGTCGACCAGCGAGCCCAGAAGTGCCACCGAGCCGGTCATCAGCCAGGCAACGGCCTTGGTGACGATCAGGAGCGCGGCAACGCCTACCGCGGCCATGGTCGCGAGGCGCATCAGCGGGCCGGCGTCTTCCGGGGCGGGCGCGGTTGTGTGCCTCCCGCTCACGGGAAGAGCTCTTGCACGGTCCAGCCCGCGTCCGCGCGTTCGTAAAGCTCGCGCTTGTGAAGGCGGAAGCGGTGGCTGATCCAGAATTCCATCGCGTGCGGCGCGAGCCGGAAGCCCGACCAGTGGGGCGGGCGCGGCACCGGGCCGACGGCATGTTTGGCGGCGAATTTGGCGACGCGCTTCTCGAGCTCGAAGCGGCCTGCAAGCGGCCGCGACTGGTCCGACGCCCAGGCGCCGACCTGGGCGTCTCTCGGCCGCGAGGCGAAATAGGCGTCGGCGGTTGCCGCGTCCACCGGCGTCACCCGCCCGTCGATGCGCACCTGCCGGCGCAGGCTCTTCCAGTGAAACAAGAGCGCCGCCTGATCGTTGGCGGTGAGCTCATCGGCCTTGCGGCTCTCGAAGTTGGTGTAGAAGACGAAGCCGGCCTCGTCCCACTCCTTGAGCAGCACCATGCGCACAGACGGCGCCGCGCCGGATGTCGCCGTGGCCAGCGCCATGGCGTTTGGGTCGTTGGGCTCCTTTTCCTCCGCCTCGGCCAGCCAGCGGCCGAAGCGCTCGAACGGAGCGCCGGTTTCAACGGTCTTCAAAGATCGTTCCACATCGTCTCGGTCAAACATCGACGACACTCTTCCCTAAATCGCCCTAAGTCCATATCTTTCGGGCGGGGCCGACGCGAGCCGGCCTCGCATGTTGATTACTACGCCATATGAAAGATCTGTACCAAATCCTCGGCGTCAAGAAGGGCGCATCGGACGCCGACATCAAATCGGCCTACCGCAAGCTTGCCAAGAAGCTCCATCCCGATGCCAATCCCGGCGACGAAAAGATCGCGGAGCGCTTCAAGGAAGTCTCCGCCGCCTACGCCATTCTCGGCGATAAGAAACAGCGCAAGCGTTACGATGCCGGCGAGATCGACGCTTCGGGCCAGGAGCGCCGGCCGTTTGGCGCCGGAGCCGGCGCCCAGACCGGCTCTGCCCGCGCGCGGGCCGGCGCCGAGGCCTATCGGCGTTTCGAGGAGGCGTTTGCCGGCGCCGGCAGTGATCCGCGCGGTGGTGCGGAGGACATTTTCAGCGACCTTTTCGGCTTTTCCAAGGGCGGCTTCGGCGCCGGCGGCAAGCAGAAGGCGGCCAAGAAAAAAGGGCGCGATGTCCCGTATACCCTCAATATCTCCTTCCTCGATGCGGCCCGCGGCGCCTCGAAACGCGTCACGCTCAGCACCGGCAAGACGCTCGATATCCGCATCCCTTCAGGCGTCAAGGACGGCCAGCAGATCCGCCTTGCCGGCCAGGGCGCGCCCAGCCCCGGCGGCGCGGCGGCAGGCGATGCGCTGGTGCGCGTCAATGTCGAGCGCCACCCCTGGTTCACCCGTGAAGGCGACGACATTCATATCGAGTTGCCGATCACCGTGGACGAAGCCGTGTTGGGCGGCAAAATCACCGTGCCGACCTTGGACGGTCAGGTCACCATGAGCCTTCCTCGGGGCATCTCGAGCGGTAAGAAGCTAAGACTCAGCGGCAAGGGCATCTGGCGCGACAAGAAACGCCCCGGCGATCAATACGTTACGCTCAAAGTGGTGCTGCCGGCGGTGCGCGACCGGGAGCTGGAAGATGCCATGACCAAATGGCGCGAGACCCACAAATATTCCCCACGCGCCAAATTCGGCGTAGACTGACGCCGATTTCAGCCTCTCCGAACGGTTCGAGCTATGGGACGGCATCTCAAATTGCTGAAAGCGGCGCTCGTCAATTTCCTGGCCAATGGCGATATGGTCCTGGCCGGCAACATGGCTTTCCTCGGCATGCTCGGCGTGTTCCCCTTCATCATCTTCCTGGTCACTCTGTCGGGTCTCTTCGGCCAAAGCGAGA
>JAKSBY010000775.1 GCA_022360855.1 Sphingomonadales bacterium
CATGGATACGCAGGTACACTTCCGCGAGCCGGGCGCGGAGCATAAGGAAGACCTGGAATCGGGCAGCCGCGCGGCGGTCGCCGGCGGCGTGACCGCGGTCTTCGAAATGCCCAACACCAACCCGAGCACGACCACCCCCGAGGCCATTGACGACAAGCTGAAGCGCGCCCAAGGACGCATGTGGACGGACCACGCCTTCTATGTCGGCGCCAGCGCCGAGAATGCGGACGATCTGGCGGAGCTTGAACGAATCCCGGGGACCTCGGGGGTGAAGATCTTCATGGGCTCCTCCACCGGCACCCTGCTGGTGCCCGACGACGAAACCTTGCTGCGCGCGATGAAGAGCGGCCGCCGCCGGGTGGCGGTCCACGCGGAAGACGAGGCGCGGCTGGAGGAACGAAAACATCTGGCCGAGCAAGGCGGTCCGGAGCAGCATCCCATCTGGCGCGATGTCGACACCGCCCTCTTGGCCACAAAACGCGCCGTCGCCGCGGCGCGCGAGGCGAACCGGCCGGTGCACATCCTGCACGTCACGACCGCGGCCGAGATGGAGTTTCTCGCCGGTCAGAAAGATATCGCCACGGTCGAGACGACGCCGCAGCACCTGACCCTCGAAGCTCCGGACTGTTATCAGCGCCTCGGCACCTATGCGCAGATGAATCCGCCCATCCGAGCCGGCCAGCTGGATGGGCTCTGGCGTGCCGTGCAAGACGGCGTGGTCGACGTCATCGGTTCCGACCATGCGCCGCACACGCATGAGGAGAAGGGTAAGCCCTATCCGTCGAGCCCGGCGGGCATGCCCGGGGTCCAGACTCTCCTGCCTTTGTTGTTGAATCACGCCAGCCAGGAGCGCCTGTCACTGGCCCGATTGGTCGAGCTGACCAGCCTGACCGCGACCCGAATCTTCGGCATTTCCGGCAAGGGCCAGCTCGAGGAAGGCTTCGATGCGGATTACACGCTCGTCGATCTGAAGCACCGCTGGACAGTCGGCGAGGATTGGATTCAGAGCAAATGCGGCTGGAGCCCGTTCACCGATATGCAGCTCACGGGCAAGCCCATGGGCACGATCATTCGCGGTCACCGGGTGATGTGGGAGGACGAATTATGCGGCGCGCCGATCGGCGAGCCCATCCGCTTCGACGC
>JAKSBY010000452.1 GCA_022360855.1 Sphingomonadales bacterium
CCCTTTCATCTCGAGCCATTTGCAGATCGGGGAGGCGTTTCCGGGCATGCTCATGGTGCTGACGGTTGTGCAGATGCTCGCGGTGCCCGTTTGGGCCCGGATCGTCCGATGGCTCGGGAAACATCGCGCTTGGGCCTGGGGATGGATCGTCAACTCCCTGGTTTTACTGCCGTTCTACTTCTTGGTTCCGGGTCCGTCGGCCATTGTTCCGGCAACGATCCTGATGGGGCTTTATGCCTTCACCAATACGGTCAGCGCCATTGCGCCCTTCGCGTTGCTTGCCGACGTGGTCGATTACGACCGGCTCAAATGCGGGCGCAATCACGCCGGGCAGTATTTCGCCTTTATGATGTTTGCGGTCAAACTGCTTGGGTCGGCGGGCGGGCTCGGCCTGATCGTGCTAGGCGGTGTGTTCGGCTATGATCTCGCGGAGAACGCCGTGAATGACGAGTTTGCCCGGTTCGGCATGCAATTCCTGTTTATTATCGTCCCCGGCCTGTTTCAGCTGATATCCGTCGCGTTGATCTGGAATTTTCCCATCAACGAGAGGCGCCAGGGCATTATCACCCGCCGTCTCGCACGGCGCGACGCGCGCGCAGAGAGCGGGCCCGCTGTCGCATGAGCGCCACGGCCCGACATTCCGCCCGGATTGACCCACTGTTCTCGCCGTGGTCCGAGGGCCCGGGGCCCGGTGTCGCCATGGCCGTGGTTCAGGGGGGCGATGTCGTTTATCAGCGGTGCTATGGCCTCGCCAACATCGAGAACGATGTGGCGCTGACGGAAAACAGCGTATTGCGCCTTGGCTCCACCACCAAACATCTCACGGCGACCTGTTTGCTGATCCTCGAAAACCGGGGACTGCTGAGCATCGACGACGCGGTCAAGGACCATATCCCGGAGTTTCCGGATTTCGACACACCGCTCACGCTTCGGCATCTTCTTACGATGAACAGCGGGCTGAGAGACCATTTGACTCTGCTTCTGCTCGATGGTCTCGATGCCGGCCATTTCATCGGAAAGCAGACGCTGTTTCGCATGGCGACCGCGCCGCTGCCGCTTGTGTTCCGGCCCGGCGAGGATGTCGTCTACTCGAACACCAATTACACATTGCTGTCCGAAATCGTGGAACGCGTCAGCGGTCAGTCGCTCCGCGACTTCATGGACCGCGAGCTCTTTGCGCCATTGGGCATGACGCAGACCCGGCTCGTCCCGCAGATGTCGGAGACCGTGCCGGGCATGGCGAAAGGGTATGTGCCTGGGCCGGAGGGCGCCTTCAGCGCGGGTTTTATGGGAGTATACGTCGATGGCGCGGGCGGCGTGAACGCGCCGCTGGTCGATATGATCAAGTGGTTTCGCAACTACCGCGACGATCAGGTCTTCGGGCCGGACTATCGCCAACGCATGGAGGCGGATGTCCATCTCGAGGACGGGCAGCTATCGGACTATCGGCTGGGCATCTCCGTCAAAAGCCACCGCGGTCTGAAGGCGGTGCGCCACGGCGGCGGCATGCCCGGCTATGCGTGCGATTTCGTATTCTATCCCGAGCCCGATATCGGGGTGATCCTGTTGGCGAATGTGCTCGACCTGCGGATCTATGCGCTCGCGGACCGGATTGCGGATGTATTGCTCAACGAAAGGCCGGTCCCGCAATCGCCGCGACCGAACTTCGCTCCGGGCCTCTATCTTTCCGAGTCGAGCGATCTGCTGGTCATGCTAGCGGAAGAATCCGAAGAACAAGTGGCGTATATTTTGGGCGAGCGTAACCCCCTGGTGCGGGATGGCGCCGGATGGTGGTCCACAAAAAACCCGATTTCTATCGAAGTGACCGGAGGAAAGGGCGAAGCCGGACTTGAGGTCAGCATCGGTGCCAGGGCGGCGCAACGCTTACGCCCGATACCGGATCCCCGCGACGTGCCGGTGCCACTACCGGCGGACTACGAAGATTTCGCCGGCGTCTACAGAAACGAGACGCTTGGCATCGAGCAGGTTGTCGAGGCCGGCAGGGGCGAGATCGCGATCCGGCTGTCCAGTCGGATGCGAGGGCTTGTTTGGAACAGGCTGTTTGCGGTGGCGGAGGATCTGTTCGTCGCGCCGGTCGAAGGCGAGCCGAGCTGCACCAACGTCGTCATACGGTTTCGACGCGACGGGCAGGGCGCCGTGTGCGGGCTTCGATACAGCTTGAGCCGGTGCGAGGACCTTGACTTTGAAAAGGTCTCCGAGGTCGGCGGAGAGGCAAAAACATGAGCGAACGGTTGTCGGTGTTCCTGGGCCAGGAATGGTCGGGACTGGCGATCGCCGCCATCGTGACGGCGCTCGGCCTGGTTCCGGCGGTAGCAGTCGGAGGTTCCTGGTATCTGGCGACGGTCCCCGGTCTCGTTTTGTTTGCGGGCGCGGTGAAGGGCCGGCTGGATGGCGCGGATACGCCGCCGCCCGGGCGCCTCCATGTCGTCGAGGGCCGGCGGATGCATCTCCTCGCGGAAGGCGAGGCGCGCAGTACTTTGCCCGTGATCTGGGTCAGTGGCGGACATGGTGAAGGCCTGATCATGCATCATCTTCATAAGGAGATCCGCGGCAAGACCCGCTCCATCCTGTTCGACCGCACGGGCAGCGGCTGGTCCGCACCCGCCGACGGGCCCGTGACCCTCGGCGGCGAGGCGCGCCGGCTGGCGCTCCTGCTGGACGCGGCGGGAGAAGAGGGCCCCTTTGTTTTGGCCGGGCATTCCTTCGGCGGCCTGTTTGCCGTCACCTTTGCGCATCGCTACCCCCGGCACGTCGCCGGCCTGATCCTGCTTGATTCAACGCCGCAATGGAACATCGCCTTTGCGGGCCATCTCACCTTTCCGCCGTTGATCCGTAAGGCCTGGCGCGGTGCGCTCGCCAGTCACTTCGGCATGGGCCGGTGGGTCGAGCCGGAGATTGACGACGACGAGAGCGACCTTGCGCGCCAGCTCGGCGATGTCGCCGA